>NZ_JAUBQU010000019.1:0-1599 GCF_036701435.1 Microcoleus sp. Pol12A5 | reverse complement strand
TCAAAGTGCCCGAAGTCTCCCTTAGCTGGAGTTGGTTCGCCTTCAAACTCAAATACTCCGGTTCGCCAGTGCCAAAATTCCGGCGCCGATTGCTCGATCGAACTTAGCCAGGGCCGCGACACCCACAGCAACAGAGTAGACTCGCACATTTGCAGGTTTGCTTCGATGTCTCTCAAATAGCTCAGGAACGACCACTGCACGGCTGCTGACTGCCTGGTCAGGTGTTCTGCCCCAAGAATTTGAAATCCCGGCAAAGGGCTGTAGCTGCCCCTGTTTTGTGGCGGTGGGTGGTGGGTCAGCCATGCGGCGATGGAACCCCAAGGATTTGGATCGCTCAAGTCAAGTTCCAAACTGACAAATCGGGGGTAGTCGATCGGGGAGCGAGGATCGGAGCCTGGGCTCTCTGCGGCTAATTCTGCCTGCAAGCGGGCTGCCAGACAGTCCCGCAAGCACAAGTCGTCACAGGCTGCAATAAAAATTTGACGGCGTAAATTGAGGTCGATCGCCTGTTTCAAGCGTTGGTAGATCAGCTTGTTCGAGCTAGAAACTTTTTGGGAAGGAATAGACATCAGGGTCAGCCGATTTTAGATTTTAGATTTTAGGTTTTAGGTTTTAGATTTTGGATTGTAGATTTTAGATTGTAGAGTTGAGAGTTGAAATCTCGATCGCTCATAACTCGCAACTAAGCCCCGAAGGCAGCCAATCGCACCAGTGATGACTAAAGGATTGTAGATTTTCAATTGGCAATTTTATGTGGGTGGCGAACCAGTGTGATTAAGTGCAACCCAAGTCCCTGAACCCGACAGCCAAGAGGAAAACACCAAATTTATGCTCGTCTTATTTAGCTTTCCAGCTCGCTTGGCACGCTTCAGGATTGTCGCAACTCCCTGCTTTGTATTGAAACACAAAAACCATGTTTCCTTGGGAAAGGAAAACATGGTTTCTCGAAGGATTATTTAAAATTGCGATTTGAAGCAGCTTTGAGTCTCAGGCCAGCTTTTAGACGGAAGCAGCCACATACACCAAACCGGCGACCAACATGGCTGCTGCAATTCCCATGATGATATAGTTGCGTTGCTGATTTTTGTTGGGAGGTACGGCTTCATACACCTTCGGCTCTTTAGCAAAGTTGTTCAGGCGTCCATCGTCATCTTTGATGTAAGGCATCAGTCACAATCCTTAATATTTTTGATGTTTACAACTGTACCAAAAAAGCGCCCAGGAAAATTCGGCTATTTATTTGGAGGTGACAGTGCCTGTTTGCGGAGAAGAGGCGATCGCGTAATCTTTGATCGGCATTCTGCCTGCTAAGTACGCCATCCGCCCCGCTTCTGCTGCCATTCCCATTGCTTTTGCCATTGCCGGGGAATTTTGGGCATTGGCGATCGCGGAATTAATCAAGAGTGCATCGGCTCCCATTTCCATTGCTCGGGCTGCTTCGCTGGGCGTTCCGATCCCCGCATCGACAACCACAGGAACATTTACCGTGTCAATAATTATTTGAATGTTTGCCGCATTGTTGATCCCTTGCCCTGAACCGATGGGCGAACCTAAAGGCATGACTGTCGCACAACCGACTTCTTCGAGGCGTTTTGCCAG
>NZ_JAUBQU010000143.1:0-13757 GCF_036701435.1 Microcoleus sp. Pol12A5 | reverse complement strand
CGCGATCGTAACAATTCCAAAGCTTGCTGTTTCACCCTACCCTCCATCACCTCTTTTTGCAAATTAATAAAAGCCTCAAAATCTTCTAAGCCGTACTTAGTCATCTGCAACTGCTGTCGCAACTGTTCTTCGGCCTCAACCGTTAAGTAACCTGTTGCCAAAGCTTTTCGGACAATTTTACTGATTAAAGTCATAGTAGCTTCACCCTGAATACACCTACGTTAAAACACTGAAGTTTTGTCAACCGACTAACTCAGCTTTTAGTTTGTTTCATAATTACCCTTCAAATTGGTTAAATCTACCTTAAGGTCTATGTAAATAAAGTTATTTTTGATACATCCCTGAAGCTTGAGCGATTTTAAATCTACAGTGCGATTAATTGATTTATGTAGTTTTTGCCCTACTCTATTATTCTTCAATAACGTTAAATCTACCTTAAGGCATAATTTAAACATAGCGATTTGTGACATTGGAAATTGTATGGACTTTAAATGTAGACACAAATTAAATTGGTATAATTAATTTCTGTCTAACAACAGTCGCCATTCTCTGACAGCAAAAGGAGGAACCAGCAATTGTGTCTCATTTTGATTTTTCACGGGCAAATTCAACTGCAAAGGTCGATTACTTTCCAATTGTGTAATTATTGATTTGAAATCGTATTCTCCGACATTAATTGGCAAACCCGATTCGTTCCAAATATCATTAGCATTGCCAATTTCGCGCTTGCCCGCAGCAACTTTCAGCGGAACCGGGTGCTGCAATTCTGTTCCGGGAAATCCTACTAATCTCAGATTTAAAGACTTTACTACTCCCGACTTTACTCGCTTGTACAAAACAAATTGCCATGCTTTATCGTCTGTATCACGCAGGCTTTGTACGGATCGGAACATTACTGTCTCAGCAGTTTCGGGATATTTGTGAATCGAGGCGAAAGCGGGCGGGCTAACCGCTAAGATTAGATACAAACACAAGCTAATTACAGTTAAAGCCTTGAAAAGCGAAGGTTTTGTACTGAGATTGTTCATAGGATGACCAAAATATCGCTTGTTACCCAAAAGTTTAATAGATAAAAAAGTAGGGTGCGTCGCACGCACCCTACTACTCATTTTAAACCTAGATGAATCCAACTGCCTGCTTAGGCGGGAAGAGCATAAAAAGCAACCCCCTCATCCCGGAAATCTGACCTCCCCTGTACCGCCCGCCGCTGGTTTGGGTCTGCGGTGAAAAAGTGTGTAATATTTTGCGGATTTTCCCGTTCCCTCGCCAGGTTGGTAAAACGAAAGACGGGTATCGCACCCGAAACAGCCGTGTTATATGAATTGAAAGCGTCTCCGTCAGCACGGAACTGCGGTAAGTTGTCGCGAATAAACTGTATGTCAGTAGGTTTATTCGTATAGAAATAGGTTCCTGATGCTGTATTGAAGAAGCGTTGAACCTTTGCGTTACCGTTGGCTGGAGCGATAAATTCATCGCCTTCACTCTGGTAACGAAAAGGGTTGTTTAGTCGGTCATTTTTCTCTGTCGGGTCTGTGGTATAAAAATGCCCTCCTGCCGCCTTGTCAAAGAAACGCGCGACGGGAAGATTGCCTGTTAGAGGGTCCCCGCTACCGCCCCCGATGATGTTGCCTTGTGCATCTAAAGTCGCACCTGTTATGGGGTCTTTCAAGGCGACATTGCCACTGGGAGTGGAAACCTGTAATGTGAAAGGCTCAGGAAGTGATGTTAAGGTCTCAGGGCTAGTCACGCGGACTACATAGTCCACACCAGGCTGACTTCTAAGCGGGGGAGCAGGAAAAGTTGGTAGGTCACCAACACCCGGCGCTATTTTTGAGTTGAGGCTGCCGCCGCTATCATCATCCTGAGCAACAAGAATACCCCTATCAGCGACATTCGCACCCTTGCTGCCTTTGAATACCTGAAAGACTTGCACGTAAGGGTCATAGCTACTGCCCACATCATTTTTAAAAAGATCGATTGATATTGGCTGATTAACTAACTCTACCTCTAAGATGTAATCTTTAGCGCGAGTTGTTGTATCAATAGAACCCAAGGGAGGTATGATAATCTTGTCAGTTGCAGTTAGCCGATTGGTCAGTTGAATTGATGCCATTTAAGCTGTCCTCTTAACTTTTTTGATAGCAGGTGTTATAAAATACTGCCTTCTACATTTATAAAACACTCAAGACCGATAAGTTACCTAAGAGCTATTAGTATTTTTATTAGGTATTTTTGTGAGAAATACACCAGATTAAAATTATTTCTTTAAATTAAATTAATAATTAACAATACTTAGCGGGACTTAAACAAAGTTTATCTTGAAAATAGGCTCAAACCCATTCGCTATAATGGTTTCAGATCGTTTTTTTTTGCTATTCTGTTACTACAACTGGTTTGAGCCTCCATTACCCGGAGCGAGCTAAACTATTTACCCACAGCGGAATACAAGCCGATTTTAGTCAGCAATTTGTTTAAGTCCCGTTAGGAAAGTTTTTGAATGAAAGCCTAAAAATGCCATTCTACCGTTTGTATCGGGGCTTGATGAAAGCCTGAAACCCTGATTATATAGTTAGCGATTGAAAACTATCCTAAGTGTTATTTATAGAATTAGTCCGCCTATCTACTAAATTTGGCATATTATACAGAAAGTTTCCGTATAACTCGTAGTTATACCGATGAGGTAGCTACTGGAGAAAAATTTTATCCATAGGGATTGGAAGGACTTAAAAAGATGCTAACAGAAAGACCTTTAGCTGTTGATTATTCTCAACAAGATGCAACTTCAAAGTTTGTTCAGCGCCCGCTCGTTCACTCCAGTCATGACGCGGGATGGAAAAATATTCATCTAGCACACTATCAACTGCCTGCAATGGAAATTCCTGAAACATCTGGTTCTCAACATATAATTTGTCTTCCATTTTGGAAGGAGCCAACAGAAGTGGAATTAGCCTTTGATGGTAAGCGTCACCTAGTGCAGCATGACCGGGATGAAACGGGTTGCATTGAAATACTTCCTGCTTACGCACCTATTAAGGCTAGGTGGAGTCAGGAAAATGATATCACTCACTGCTACCTTGAGCCTACATTTCTTAATCATGCCGCCTATGAGTCAGTAAACCCAGATCGAGTTGAAGTTAATCTGACGCTTAAAAAACCCGATCCGCTAGTTTGGCAAATTATCTTAGCACTGACAGCAGTATTGGAAAACGATCCAAATAATAGTTGCTTTTATGCGGATTCAATGGCGACGGCTCTAGCGGCTCATTGCTTAACATATTACTCAACCCGTAAGCATACTCTGATGGAATATGAAGACGGCTTGTCAAAATACAAACTGAAGCAAGCTATTGAATACATCAACGAGCATTTTAGTGAAAATGTCTCGTTAGCAGAAATTTCAGCCGAATTAGGTATGAGTCAATACTATTTCTGTCGCTTGTTTAAGCAATCGACTGGAATGACTCCTCATGCCTACTTAATTCAGCAACGAGTAGAGCGATCGAAGCAACTACTGAAGCAGACAGAATGGACAATAAACAATATTGCGATCGAGTGTGGCTTTGCCAATCCCAGTCATTTTGCAAAGTGCTTTCGCCGATACACAGGCATTTCACCTAAACAGTTTCGCATGATTTAGCAAGATTGTGTTCTAATCGCAAGGAAGTGTTCGACTTGAACTGGCAAAACAGATTAAAGTCGCTTACAAGGTGGCATCAGGTGCATCTAACTTTTTCCGACGGAAAAAGTAGCTGTATCGAGTTGACGGGGTGTTTACTTATTATGAATATACATGACACAGCGAAATAAACTTTTGCAAATACCAGCACAGAAATTTATAGAGGCTGCGGCTGGCTGGAATCTCGAACAGTTATATGCAGACTTGACAGCAGCCAAACAAGAGTACGCCAGCAGTAGAAAGCAGCGACTCACTCCTTTAGAAAAAACTTACCTGCGAGGATTGCTTTGCAATTATAGTCCGGTGGAAATCGCCGCCGCACTCCACCGCGAATGTGCCGGTATTAGAGTAGACTTATCGAGAGGGCTGTATCGCTACATTCAAGTTTTGACGCTGCAACAACCGAAAGACTGGAAAGAAATCCCAAAAATGCTAGAAATACGTGGTTATCAACAAAAGGGTAGTGGAAAAACATTCCTTCCTACATTGAGAAATTCTACTCAAACTCCCCAAACTCCCATCGAAAATCGAACTGAATGGGGGCTAGCGGTGGATACGTCTATTTTCTGCGGGCGCACAACAGAACTTGCTAACTTAGAACAATGGATTTTACAAGAAAACTGCCGCTTAGTTGCTGTATTGGGTATGGGTGGCATTGGCAAAACTGCTTTAGCATCTAAGCTAACAAATCTGATTAAACACCAGTTTGAGTGCTTAATTTGGGTCAACCTCAGTCATGCACCTATGTTGGCAGATACTCTGGTCAATTTAATCGAATTTTTATCTGATAAACCGCAAAGCGATTTAGATAAATTGCAGTTCATTACTCAGGATAAAAAATTTTTTCAAGCTGCGAACTCGCAGCTTGAGTTTTCCCTGGAGAACCTAATCGCTTCCACAAATGCAATAGAACAGACAATCATCGCTGATGGTATCCAGCGCCTGATTCAGTGTTTACAAAAGCGTCGATGTTTGATAATCTTAGATGAGTGGGAAGCTGTTTTCTGCACTGATCAGTTAACAGGAAATTATCGAGAAGGATATCAAGTGTATGGGGAATTTCTGAAACAAGTAGGAAAATCGCAGCATCAAAGTTGCTTGCTGTTGACAAGCTGCGAAAAACCTAAAGAAATTGCTGCGTTAGAAGGTCAAAATCAATCGGTACGGTCATTGAAATTGGGTAGTTTGGGAGAAGCGGCTGTGGAAATCCTTAAAAACAAGGGTTTGTCTGAAGAAGGTGAATACTCACAATTGATAGAGGCATACAGCGGCAATCCTTTAGCGTTAAAAATAGTAACGACAACTATTCATGATATGTTTGGGGACAGCATTGCTAACTTTTTAAGAAATGAGCTATTTCTGGGAGATTATAGCGATACGTTATCTCGGCAATTTAATCGCTTATCAGAATTAGAAATCCAGCTATTACACTGCATGGCGAAAGAAGTCAAGCCTGTTGGTTGTGAAAATTTGCACTCCGATATTCAGCAAGAGAGGGGTTTAGAATTGCTGAAGGCGTTAGAATCGCTTTTACGACGATCGCTAATTGAAACAGTCCCAGCCGAAAGTGAAACTCTGTTCGCGCTTCAACCTGCTGTAAAGAAATATCTGATGTCTGTGGCAAGATTGCCTAAGCTATAAATAATCAACCGAGGTGCTATTTCCAATCGGTTTCGGCTTGGGATAGCACGTAAGCTGAAACATCGATAATTTGTTGTTTCGACAAACGATCTTTGTAAGCGGGCATAATACCTTTGCCGTTGGTTACTAAGTTGGAAATGTTGGCGATTGAATCCATGCCGTATTTTTTCAATGCTTTTTGTTTCAAGTTTTTGCCACGCTTGATAATGTTGCTGCCGTTGATGTGACAGCCTGCACAGTTGGCGCTGAAAACTTCTGCTGCGGTGGGATTTGTCGCTGTATCTGCGATCGCAATTTGGGAATTAGTGGCGATTTCTACAAATGCCAGTGTCAGTATCAATAGAAAGGTGGTGAGAGTTTTTTTAAAGTTCTTTAGGGAAATCATCTATTTGCAAGTTGAAAAATAGTGCGGGATTTAAGGATATCACTAAATACGGATTTTGGGGTTAAATCAGCGATTTATTCTTCCCAATCGAATGTGCGGGAAACTGCTTTTTTCCAAAAGCGATATTTTTGCTCGCGAAGTGCGATCGGCATTTTCGGCTCCCAAGTACAATCCACCGCCCAATTGTCGCGCAATTCGGCTAGCTGACTCCAAAAGCCCACCGCCAAACCAGCCGCATAAGCCGCACCAAGTGCAGTAGTTTCTGCTACCACAGGTCGCACCACAGGCACTCCCAAAACATCGCTCTGAAACTGCATCAGCGTGTGATTTCCCACCATACCTCCGTCTACTTTTAAAGACAAAAGCTGCACTGCTGAATCCTGATTCATCGCATCCAATATTTCCCGCGTTTGCCACGCTGTCGCTTCCAATACTGCGCGGGCAATGTGTGCCTTAGTCACGTACCGAGTTAAACCTGCAATTACTCCCCGCGCGCTGTCTTTCCAATAGGGTGCGTAGAGTCCCGAAAATGCCGGTACAACGTAAACTCCCCCACTATCTTCGACTGTATTTGCTAATGTTTCTACTTCAGCAGATGTGTTGATGATGCCCAAATTGTCCCGCAGCCACTGCACTAGAGCTCCGGCGATCGCAATACTGCCTTCCAAAGCATACACAGCGGGCGATTCCCCCATCTTGTAGGCGACTGTTGTTAGTAATCCTTGCTTTGAAGGGACGATCGCCTCACCGGTATTCAGCAGCATAAAACAGCCCGTGCCGTAAGTATTTTTCGCCTCCCCCAGACTGAAACAAGTTTGCCCGACCAGGGCGGCTTGCTGATCGCCCAAAGCAGCAGCAATTGGAACACCTGCAAGCAATCCTTTTGCAGTTCCAAAAACTTGACTGGAAGGGCGAATTTCTGGCAGCATCTGGCGGGGAATTGCCATTATTTCCAAAGTTTCGGCATCCCAATCGAGAGTTTGCAAATCCATCAGCATCGTGCGGCTGGCATTGGTAACATCGGTAATGTGCGCGCCGCCAGTCAGGTGCCAAATCAGAAAAGTATCGACATTGCCAAAAATCGCCTCCCCTCGATCTGCAGCTTCCCGCAATCCTGGAATATTGTCCAGCATCCACTTAATTTTCGGCCCGCTGAAATAAGTTGCCAGCGGCAAACCGCATCGTTTTTGAAATCGATTTTTGCCCTCAACCTCAGCTAATTGATCGCAAATAAAGCGAGTGCGGGTATCTTGCCAAACAATCGCATTTCCGTAAGGTTTGCCAGTTTTTCTGTTCCAAACAATAGCAGTTTCGCGCTGGTTGGTAATACCGAGAGCAGCAATATCTTGCGGGTCGATATCGCCTATTTCGAGGGTGTTTTTAATTACGCTTTGAGTGCGCTGCCAAATTTCATCGGGATTGTGTTCAACCCATCCTGGTTGCGGATAGATTTGCTGGTGTTCTTGTTGGTTGCTGCAAATTATCTGTCCCAGGCGATCGAATATGATAAATCTGGTGCTGGTGGTTCCTTGGTCGATGGCTGCTACGTATTTTTTTGCCAATTGTCTAAAACCTTTTTAGTAATGAGATATTTAACGTATATGATACTATGTAAGACACAACCTAATCTCAAAAACTTTAGTTTAGGGAACTCCACAAGTTGAAACTGGCAGATTTGCTCAGGCTCGATCGCACAATTAAAGTTATTGGCTTTGACGACGCTCCCTTTTCTCGTACAAGCGGGAGTCTGGTATCGATCGCAGGCATAGTCTGCGGGGGAACTCGATTTGAAGGAATGGTGTGGGGACAAGTCCTCCCAGACGGATTAGATGCCACGGATGCTATTTCTGGGCTACTCCTCGGAGGCAAATTTCTGCCGCAATTGCATCTGGTTTTGCTAGACGGAATAGCTTTCGGCGGTTTCAATATTATTGACCTTACCGAGTTAGCATCGCGGCTACAAATTCCTTGTGTTGCTGTCATGCGCCGCCAACCAAATTTAGCTGCTGTTGAAAAAGCCCTCCGCCATTTACCCGACTCGGAATACCGTTTAGAATTGTTGCGCCGCGCTGGGAAAATTCACGCTTTTGAACCTTTCTTTTTTCAAGTTTGCGGCGAACAACCGGAAGTAATAGCGAGGGTTCTTCAGCGTTTGACAGACACTGGTAAAGTTCCTGAAGCTTTGCGTTTAGCTCATTTGATTGGTGCGGCGGTAATTAATGGAGTTAGCAGCAGTTCTGCTTGAATTATTGTTAAGAACGGGCAAGATGCCCGTTCCACAAAGAGTAAGTTTTTGGGGGTTGGGATCCTGCGCGCCCATGAAAAGCTTATTGTAAATGATGTTATTCGATGAGTTTTTACCTACCTACTTACTTACACAATTTCGCCGTCAATTTCACCGAATTCAATTTGAGTTCCCAATGCCAAAGTCAGGGTACTTTCAGGTTCTACCATTTTTATATCGCCTTGAATGTCTGTAGCCCACCAAGCGCGATCGCACAAATTTGTCAATCCTAACGAAAGCTCGTTTCTCGATCGAGAAGTGACTATAGCTACAAGACCGTTAGATGCTGCGGCTGTTAAACTCGGTATGTCAGAGGTAAATAGTTGAGTTCCCGCACTCAGAGGAATAACTCGACTGGCTAATTTTAGAGATAATTGGCTGCTAGTAAAAGAATTTACTGCGGGCTGATCTGATATAAAGGTAGGCGGAATATTTGCTGGTGTTGGCGTTGGCAAGTCAGAGTTTCCTACTGTAATTGTACAGTTACCGATTCTCTTTTGGTCGCCCGATCGCAAATAACTGACCGCCCCGCTATCGACATTCTCGCAAACAATTTGACCTGCTTCCAATTCAAACCGCATGGCCAAGGGCGAAACATTAGGAATGCAGATAATAGACAAATTTTCATCACTGCCAAAAGTCACTGGTTCCGAACCCAGAGTGAGAGTGCGATTTGCTCCGGTATCGTAACTAATTACCAGCCAAGCTTTGTTAAACAAAGTTTCTGCTACAACTAGCATCATTCCAATCCAAAAACCGATCGCAGCACAGCCAGCTAAGCGGCCTGCGGTACCAGATAGATTGTAAGCAAACAGAATAAACAAACAGCCGCCCAAAACTCCTCCAACACCGCCGCCTCCCGTGCCGCGAAGCGCTCCCAAATTAGGAATCCGCTGTGCAAGTCCCAGTCCTAACAAACTGCCAGCTATTCCCCAGCAAATTACTCGTAATAATTCGTTGTTTCCGTCGCCAATTCCGCTGTAAATACCTTCGGCGATCGCCCCAGAAATCGCTCCTGCTATTAAACCAAACAATCCGCCATTTTTTAAAGCCTGTTTAATTTGAGGCTTGCCTTTGATATAGTAATAATAGCCGAACATGATAGCAGTAGCAATACCACCGCCTACCAATCCAAACCAGCGACCTGTAGACAATACACTGTCAAAAAAAGATTCCGAACCAGGGAGTCGCTGCATGAAAGGTTCGGTGATGAGATTGCCGACGAAACCGCCGACAGCACCGCTAATCCCAAACTGCAAAGCTTTTTTAAGGGCTGATAGATTTCTTTTCACGGCGCACCAGATTAAAAGTGAGAGTCAAATCTAGCTACAAGCTCGAAAGTTACGATTTCCGATGATTCTGATATCTGGCATCGCGATCGAGAACAGGGCCGACGGTCTGTTGCACAAACACAAAGAGTGAGTGTTCTTATGGGTAGTAGGAGTTGGGCAGGAGCCATGGGTGTCAACTTAAGCTTTTAGTCCGCCAGTCTTCCCGCTCACCCGGCAGTCCTAAGCGGGAATTCATTCCCGCTTAGGACTGCCGGTTTTACCTTAAGTTGACAGGCCTTGGACAAGAGATCCCGCCCGTCCACGATTTATTGAGAATGGTGCAAGATGTGAGACGATCGCACATCTCCCCCTCTGTCTCCCTTTCCTCTCAGCAAGAAGTCTTTGACCCTCGTGCCGTCGCCCGCCACAATTTACCCTCTATGCTGGATCGGCTGCAACCCTTGCTGCCAGATAATTTTAGCAATTTTTTGAGCCGTGAAATTTTAACGCAGAACACCCTAGCGAGGGCCCAAATATGAAAAGGAATGTTACAAACTATTACAGTAACACTCAGAATGTGAACATAATGCCTCAAAATACTTGCGAGAGGTAGTTGTGTCAGAGAAGCAATATTCTTACTAACTGCCGGACAGTCACTCGATCGCCACTAAGTGGCCTGCTGCAATCTCGATCGTAAATTAAAGATCGCATCAGTCATTTATGGTATTGTAAGCGACAGGCTTAGTGCGAGCACTCACAACCGCACCGGCGTGAAGAACCAGCGCCGTTAAGCACCGAAGGCAGTCACCCACCAACAACTTCAACAGTTGCTGAGTGTGGAAAGTCCAGCCTTCCCCGTCAAAGCTCCTGCCTGAGCAGGAAAGATACGGGACGCAAGCGCCCGCCTTCGCTAGCTCAGCGCAGAGCAGTTCATATAGCAAAATATCCAGCGGGTACACACAAGATGAGTATCGTCACCAAATCAATCGTCAACGCAGACGCCGAAGCTCGCTACTTGAGCCCAGGTGAATTAGATCGGATCAAGAGCTTTGTCACCTCTGGTGAACGCCGCGTCCGCATCGCCCAAATTTTGAGCGAATCCCGCGAACGCATCGTCAAGGCAGCAGGCGACCAACTTTTCCAAAAGCGCCCTGATGTTGTTTCTCCCGGCGGCAACGCTTACGGCGAAGAAATGACCGCAACTTGCTTGCGCGACCTCGACTACTACCTGCGTTTGATCACCTACGGAATCGTAGCTGGCGACATTACTCCGATCGAAGAAATCGGTATTGTCGGCGTCCGCGAAATGTACAAATCTCTCGGCACCCCGATTGAAGCCGTCGCCGAAGGCGTTCGCGCTATGAAAAGTGCAGCAAGTTCGCTGCTGTCTGGAGAAGATGCTTCCGAAGCTTCCTCTTACTTCGACTACGTTATCGGTGCGATGCAGTAAGGAATTTCGATTTTAGGTTTTCGATTTTAGATTGAAAAATTGGGGGTTGCCGGCAACAAGTTAAAAGCTTTTGCAAATAACCAGCCATTTAAAAATCTTAAATCCCAAATCCCAAATTCCAAATTCTAGCTCCAAAATTGGACTGACTCAGCCACTTTCTAGGAAACAAGACAACCATGCAAGACGCAATTACCGCCGTTATCAATTCCTCTGACGTTCAAGGTAAGTACCTGGACATCAGCGCTCTAGACAAGCTCAAGAATTACTTTGCTTCTGGCGAACTGCGCGTCCGCGCCGCTACAGCCATCAGCGCCAATGCAGCCACAATCGTCAAAGAAGCAGTTGCTAAGTCTCTGTTGTACTCTGACGTAACTCGTCCCGGCGGCAATATGTACACCACTCGTCGTTATGCAGCTTGCATCCGCGACTTGGACTACTACCTGCGCTATGCCACCTACGCTATGCTAGCTGGCGACCCTTCCATCCTCGATGAGCGCGTGCTCAACGGTTTGAAAGAAACCTACAACTCCTTGGGCGTGCCCATCGGTTCTACCGTACAAGCAATCCAAGCAATGAAAGAAGTCACCGCCGGTTTGGTCGGTTCTGACGCTGGTAAAGAAATGGGCGTCTATTTCGACTACATCTGCTCTGGCTTGAGCTAAGACTCAGGAAGAAGGAAGAAGGAAGAAGGAAGAAAGAAGAAGAAATAACATTTATTTCTGGCGTCTTTTAACTTTTAACTTTGGACTTGTTACCTTTGGCTTTGAAAAGAGGTCAGGGAAGTTGAGAGTGATTGCTAGACCGTCAAAGGCTTGTCGAGAAAGCCCGACGAGTTTTAACGAGCTAGTCTTGACTCCTAACTCCCTGCCTTCAATCTTTAAAAAATCCATCTAATAATCTGTAAACCTACTCAGGAGTTAGTTTCCCATGAGAATGTTTAAGGTGACTGCTTGCGTCCCAAGTCAAACCCGCATCCGCACTCAGCGCGAATTGCAAAATACCTATTTTACTAAGCTTGTTCCTTACGACAACTGGTTTCGGGAACAGCAAAGAATTATGAAAATGGGCGGCAGAATTATTAAAGTGCAACTGGCTACCGGTAAGCCCGGAGCTAATACAGGTTTACTTTAAGAGCCGAAGCTGGATTAGTAGAGGGGTAAGAGGTCGCGATCGACCTCTTTTTTGTTGTTATAGTAGAAGGATGAATGTCCAAAGTTGTTAATCTAATCATTGACCAATATTTCAATAAGCAGAAAGTATAACTGCGATTATCGCTAAGAAAACAGCAAGCATTTGTGGTAATGTAATAGCCTCTTTTAAGAATAAAGACGATAATAATATAGTAATCAGCGGGTAGATAGACGTAACACTCACTACATTGGCAACTTCACCTTTACCAAGGGCTATAAAAAATACTAATGATGCCACCGTGCCACAAACGCCAACTAACATGGCAAACAAAATTCCCCTAACATCTCCCTCAAAACTAAAATTATTAGTTTGGATAATAATAAATAAAGTACTTAAAATAGCGCCAATTGCTTCATAAACAAAAGCAGTTTTGTAGTCAATATATTTAGTCGCTAAATTGCCAAAAAATCCCCACAAACCATATAATAGCGAACAGATTAATGCGTAAATTAACCAATCTGGTACTTTAGCCATCTTTGTTAGAGTTTATTGAGATCATTCTAAAATCCTATGGCTAACGACATTCGACGCTTGATTCCATTTTTTGACCCCAGCGCGTCTCAATGGGCCGCTGAGGCCCGGTGGCTCAGGTGGCTGACTTTTCTGTGGCTGTTTGTTGGGCTGACAGCATTGTTTTCGGCTTCCTATCCCATTGCCAATTATGAATTTGGAGACGGCCTTTATTATTTTAAACGACAGCTAATCGCAGTGGCGATCGGGCTGGCCGGTTTTAACTTGATGGTATACTCCCCCCTGCGGTATCTGCTGAAAACAGCTCAATTAGGCGTTTTATTGCTGCTGGGATTGCTCTGGTTGACCTTAGTTCCGGGGGTGGGAACCACTATAAACGGGGCGACTCGCTGGATATCTCTGGGCCCGGTTCCGATTATTCAACCTTCTGAGTTGATTAAGCCGTTTTTTGTTCTCCAAAGCGCCCGCATTTTCGGCAACTGGCCCCGGTTGACGAATAAAGTTCGCTTAACTTGGCTGTTAATTTTCGGTGCAATGCTTTTGGGAATTCTGTTGCAGCCGAATTTGAGCACCACGGCTTTGTGCGGGATGACTTTGTGGTTGGTGGCTTTGGCTGCGGGCTTACCTTACTTGCAGTTGGGCGCAACGGCTATGGGGGGAATGCTTTTAGCCGTTTTAAGTATTAGTTTTAGAGAATATCAGCGCCGCCGGATTATGTCTTTTCTCAATCCTTGGGCTGACCCGATGCAAGATGGCTATCAGTTGATTCAAAGTCTCCTGGCTGTGGGTTCTGGGGGCATTTGGGGTGTGGGTTTGGGGATGTCCCAGCAAAAGTTATTTTATTTGCCTATTCAGTACAGCGATTTTATTTTTGCTGTGTTTGCTGAGGAGTTTGGTTTGGTGGGAGGTTTTTCCCTGCTGCTGATGTTGGCGGCTTACTCTACTGTGGCTTTGAGAGTAGCGATGAAGGCTAGAAATAGTGAGAGTCAGTTGGTCGCGATTGGGGTGATGGTGGTGATGGTGGGACAGTCGCTGCTGAATATTGGGGTGGCGACGGGGGTTTTGCCAACTACGGGTTTGCCGCTGCCGTTTTTTAGTTACGGGGGTTCTTCGATGTTGGCGAGTTTGTTGTTGTCGGGGTTGCTAATTCGGGTGGCTAGGGAGAGTTCTGAGGCTGATGTGGTTTCTTTGGACGGCCTCCGTGGAAAGTCTGGAAAGCCGAAGTTACGATCGAACAACGGCACTGCACAACCCGAATAATTTGTCAAGTTATTTCCTACACTCGCGGATAACTAGAAACCGGGTTTTTTAACCACAATATTTGCTTAAAACCTTCAATAAGAGTCAAAAAACCCGGTTTCTTTATCTTCTGCTGCGGTATCATTCCG
>NZ_JAUBQU010000278.1:0-1605 GCF_036701435.1 Microcoleus sp. Pol12A5 | reverse complement strand
GTACCTCAAATAGTTTTGTCGCAGTTGGCACCCCCCCAGCCGCAGCGGGACGAAAAAGACGTAGAAGCGATCGCCCGCCAAGTCGCCCTAGAAACAGCCAAAAAACAGCAGTCCAAACAATCATTCGACAGAATCCTGCTGGGAGCAGCATGTGGGTCGCTGCTGCTAGTCATGGGGTTATGGCTCGCAAGCAGGTCGGGACTCGTGCGCTTGCCCGCCGCCCCCGCACCCGAGACACCCGCAGCAAGTGGCAAAACAGCACCAGATACCCCGTTTGTCGAATATGTGCAGCGCTCCCTAGAAGCGATCGAACAAAAAAAAGCACCCCAGGCTAAGCCGCAACTTGCAGGAGTTCCCGGAGCCCCCACCCCAGGGACGCTGCCGAGCATTCCAATTTCCGGCGCGCCGCCGGCAACCGCAGGTCTTTCGACAGCAGTCAACCGCATTGCTAATGCCCTCGAACAAGCTGCCTCACAGCCGGGAGCACCAGCACCCCAAGTCGTAGTCATCCCTCCCCCCGCTCAGGTGACTGTGGCTCCGGCTGCTCCGGTAGCTGCTGCTCCGGCGGCTCCTCAAACCAGCGCAGTTTCCCCCTCGCCGGCGGCTCCAGCCTCGGGTCGTGCGATCGCCGCTGCGGGAACTCGAGATCCCCTGGCCGCTTCCCCTTCCCCCTCGGACTCTCCCCAGCCAAAGATTTTGGCTCGCGAAACCGAACCGGCACCCGCGCCCCCAGCCCAGCAATCCGCACCCGCGCCCGAGCAATCCGCACCGGCTGTCAGCAGCGCCCCGACTTCCGCCCACACGTTGGTAGGGATTTTGGAGTTGGGCGATCGATCGGCTGCTTTGTTTGAAGTAGACGGGGTAGCCCGCAGGATTTATGTCGGCGAAAGCATCGGCGCTAGCGGTTGGACTCTGGCAGAAATCAAAAATCAAGAAGCAGTGATTCGCAAAGGAGGAGATGTGCGATCGGTTTTTGTCGGCCAAAAGTTCTAATCAGTCATCAGTTATGAGTCATTAGTCATCAGTCATTAGTTATGAGTTAAGTCCTCGGTAATCAGTAATGGGCAGCGATCGGGCTGTATATGACGAGCAGTGAAAACAGTTATAATATAGGAACCGCCAAGACGTTCTTAATTGCTGAAACCATTGCTCTTATTACTTCTTGCTTCTATCCGTCAAATCGGTTCCCCAATTCGTTGCCAAACTTTATTCTCCTATAACTAACAACTCAAGATCAATAATCGATCCCAGTGACTAAGAACCAATGACTAATAACTAATGACCAATGACTAATGACCCAGGACTAATGACTGAGGAATTATAAAAAATGGGCTTATTTGATGATTTCAGCCGCTTTCTAGAAACCCGATTAGAAGAATTTTTGCGTAGCAATCCCCATCTGGAATTGCAGGCAATAGAAGAACAACTGAAGGAACAAGAAGAAGACACTCTGCGGCTGATTCTCGATATCCAAAAACAAGAGAAAAAACTGCAAGCCGAAATCCTCTCGGCAGCCCAAGAAATTCAGCGCTGGAACGATCGCATCAACAAAGCTAAAGCTGCTCAAAGGCTCGATTTAGCTCAAGCCGCCCAAGAGCGGCAAGC
>NZ_JAUBQU010000142.1:0-13796 GCF_036701435.1 Microcoleus sp. Pol12A5 | reverse complement strand
ATTCTTTTTTCTAGGTTCAGTTTTTTGCCTTGAGTTCGCGGTTGTTTGAACCGCCTCTCTTCTGGCGCTTTATTAATATACTTATTTCGCAAGGTGTTGTCAAGCGTTTTGTGAAAATTTTTTTGTTTTTTTTGTAATCTATACGCATCAAGGGTTTTGGCTATCCTTCACTGCTCCGACCTCCGCTGGCTGACTCCTCTTTTAACTATGGGGTCTTTTTTTCGACCAAAATACGGCTTTTGCCCTGACAATCTCCCGCCCATGGGTAGAAGAACTCTGTAGTTCAACATGATTATGGGCCTTAATTCGAGTATAGGTAAGGCAAGGTTAGAGTGTAAGCTGTGAGGCTGCATCATGGGGTTAGGATGACAGAAGCAGGCTGGTGCATGAGTCATATAATATATAGGTAAGGTATGTCTGCATTTCTTGGACTTTACTGAGGGACTTTTGGGTCTCAGATTGAGCCGATCGCTCTTAACAATTCGTCTGATTCAAAATCCAGAAGTTGACACGACACAGTACTTTAACCCGGATCAAACTCCCAGGAATCGATCGTCGGCAAAAATACACTCTCCTGAATTACACCCCGAAGCTCCTTCAGTTACCCCAGTTATCAGCCTTTGATGAGCGAGCGCGAGTTGGTCTCCTCAACATCTACATCTAAAAAGTGCAAGTGACTCTCTTCCTCAGTATTGACCGCAATGACCAAACCTCTATTCCCCCAAGGAGCTATCGCCCGGGGTGAGGCAGGGCTGCTAAAATTCCCTACTTGAATCCCTTGACTGTTTAACACTTCTATCTGCCCCCCAACATCTGCCAACACCCATCCCCAATTAGCCACACAAGCAGATACGGGCAAACTTTCAAGGGGAATTCGCGCCACCTTGAGTGGCCACAATTTCATCAACAGCACCGCAGCTTTACCACCTTGGGGAATTCCCAGCAAAGTATAAGGCTCAGGTGTCAACAGCATCTGTCCGACGCTGGCAGACAACCGCACAGAACCCACCGGCGTGCCGCGGCGAGTGTAAACTCTAAAAATAGTTTGGGGATTTTTTGGTTCGTTGTCCGGCCAAACTGCTAAGACGTGTCGCCGATCCAAAAAAATTAATTCTGGTAAATAATGTTCCGGTAACGGCACAGTAGCGATCAGCTTCAAGGCTTTTTCCTGATCGCCCGCACTGCTGTTTCGAGCTAAAGAATAAAAACGCAGTTCTCCCGGAACCGCTACTGTCAACCAGTGACCGCGAGGGTCAACAGCAGCTTTAAAAGCATCTGGACCTTGCCTCAAACCCATATCGAGCAGGCACTGAGGCTCCCAAGAGTCTTCGTTGAGCCAGTAAAGTTTTTGCGGAGTGAGAACGCAGCAGCCGTGGGAAACAGGTAAAATGCCCCGCACGATTTCCGGCATTAATGAAATAGAAGTAGACATTTCTCCTGTAACTAGCTGTTTTTCCGGCTGAGACCAAACCTTCACCTCTGTACCTACAGCAGCATAGAGATACGTTTCAGTGGCTATTAAAGCAGTCAACGGTGCTGGAAGTATCAGTAGCTTGGGCTGCGAAAGCGCATAGCGCACAGTCCCAAGTAAATTAATCGCCGACAGTGATGCTTTTTCCTGTTCAACTTCTAGCAAAGACTCAGTTTCAGACTTCAAGCTTTTATCACCGCTGGTTGTGGGGCTTTCCCAGGGAATAATGCAGTCGCCCAATTGCCTGACAGCGGGGTCGTACATGATCAGCCGCAGAGCTTGAGCCATTTGGGAAGCACTGGCAAAACGGCGGGCTGGCAGCTTTTCTAAAGATTTTTTGACTATTGCTTGCAAAGGTTCGGGGATGGCGTCGGGAAATTGCAAGCGCTGATTCAGGTGCGCCCACCTCAAGTCTCCGGGGGTTCCCCCGAAAGGGCGGTAGCCCATTAGCAATTCAAACAGCAGAATTCCTACTGCATATATATCTGACATCGGGGAAAAAAGACCGTAAAACCGCTCAGGGGCCATGTAAGCGGGGGAACCTACGGTAGCGTCGGGAGAAATTTCTTGGTGGAGGCGAGTGGTACCAATTTCTGGCAGCCGACGCGCGATGCCAAAATCAGAAAGCCGGGGCGACCAACCTTTTGCTCCTAAAGTTAGGAGTATATTTTCGGGTTTGATGTCGCAGTGAACTACGCCTCGGCGGTGGGCGTAGTCTAAGCCTGCTAAAACTTCCATAACTAGCTGTAAACCTTCGAGCAGACGCAAGGGGCGGTCTTGTTTGAGCAGGTTGCGGAGGGTTCCTCCCTCGCAGTAATCCATAACCAAGTACCTGCCTGTAGCTGTGTGTTCTAGAGCTCGGCAGGTAACAATATTGGGGTGCTGCAAGGTGATCAGAAACCACAATTCTCGTAAGAATTCGCTAGTTGGGGCTTTTTGATGACTAAGTTCTTTGAGAGCAACCAGTTGGCTGGTGAGGCGGGAGTCCTGGGCGGGAGCTTCTCGAACGCTGGCACAAAAGACTCGACCAAATTGTCCTTGTCCGACTAGCCCTAAAATGCGGTACTTAGAATGTTGCATCGGTCTAATTATAGAAAAAGCTTGAGCTAGTATTAAAATATGTAAATAATTCTGACAAAAATTCAAATTTTTGAATCGCTCGCCAGGTACAGCCTATGTTATCTCAGGTTTATTCTCAGCCTCCTTGAGAGCGATCGCACACTCGCACCTACTAAAATCGTTGAGCTTCGGAATCACTATCAATCTTGCCCGATGTCGGTACCCGCTCGGGAACTACCTGTGGCTGCTATTTTAGTCGATCGCGACTATTACAGTTTTTTCAATGCCATGCAGAAAGTATCTAAGGTTTTAGCTTTTCAAGGCTAAGCTGGAGAATCGGGGCGAGGGTACAGTGATATGACCAAAACAGAAGTGCGGTTATCCCCTAGGGGTTAGAGAGCCAGAAGCCAATGCTGTCGTCAAGGCATCTTAACCTTTTTGAGTGTTAGCCAAATTTTTTTGCGCTTTAAATAAGTTGATCGTAACTTGCTAAATACTGAACTTGACAGGAGCAAACATCAATATGGTTAAAATTATTAAACTAGATCCAATTGCGGAGGAAATAGCAGTCGAAACCCGATCGAATATCCTGTCTGCCTTACTTTCCAAAGACTTAGACGTTCTCAAGGAATGCGGGGGGCGGGGAATGTGCGCTACCTGCCATGTTTACATTAAAGAAGGCATGGAAGGCTTGTCGGACATGAACCGCCGCGAGAGAAGGACGTTGGAAGTCATTACTACGGCTAGAGCCAATTCGCGACTTGCTTGTCAGGCTCAAATTATGGGCGAGGGTGTGGTTGTACAGTTGCCTGCGGGGATGTACATTAATGCTATTGAAAATGTCGAAGCTCTGATAGGCCGCCGGGCCCAGCAAGATTTACTACACCCAATTACGGGTCAAGTAGTTGTAGAATCGGGAAAGTTAATTACTCGTTCTATCGTTACACAGCTTAATGAAACCCGCTTTCAAGTAGGACAGTATTTAGTTCGGACTAAAGAAGCTTAAAACTGATATGTTTGTATTTTAGTAGTAGAGAAAAATCTATGTTGAGCCAACTTGCGCGTTTGAGCATGGAAGCAGACGGACGCTACGCCAGTGCAGAAGAACTCCAATTTTTGAAAGACTACTTTCAGTCTTTGAATCACCGGATGAGTGCTTATAAAAAACTTCAAGCCTCGGAAACAGAAATTATGCGGCAGGTGGAAGCACAAATGCTGTCTCTAGACCCTAGTTTATTTAGGCGGGGGGCTAACGATGTCACTGAAAAGTGCCGTGGAGATATTGTGCGGGTGTTGAGGCATTCGGCGGCAGCACTATTGATTAATGATACGGAACGGTTGCGCGATCGGCTACTACTTTGGTTGCAAACTATCTTAGGCGCTGTTCAAGTTAGAAATAGTGCAACCGTGACCTACGATGTGATGAAAAAGGTTCTCAAGCAATATCTCACGGTGGAAGAAAGGAACCTATTTTTTCCGATTCTGGACATCAACCGCACATTACTCGGCAAATAATCAAGGGGGTTGATAAGTTAACACCGATAAACTGTACCGTTAGGAAGAGTGGCTCCAATCAACTTCGCTCCCGTCAAATCCGCCTCAGTGAGAATGGCTCCCCGGAGGTTGGCTCCTGTCAAGTCAGCTTTCTGCAAGTTGGCTTTACTCAGGTTAGCTTTGCTCAAGTTAATTTCATGCAGACAAGAATTAGACAGGTCGGCATTGATCAGGTAGGCTAGACTCAAGTTGGCTTTGCTGAGGTTTGCCCCGCTCAAGTTAGCTTCCATCAAATAAGCACCGCTTAAGTTGGCTTCGTTCAACAATGCCTCTGCCATATTAATTCCCGTTAAAAGTTTGCGGCTCAAGTCTACACCGCTGAGGTCTGCCCCGCTGAGGTTGATACCGCTTAAGTGGCTGCCATTCAAAGTAATGTTTCTCAGGTAGGTTTTGCTGAGGTCTGCTTTGCACAAATTGGCTCTATCCAAGCAAGCTTCGCTAAGGTCTGATCCAATCAAGCACGCGCCGTTTAAATAGGCTTGAGTGAGGTTAGCTCGCCTGAGATTAGCTTTCAAAAGGTTGGCTTTGCTGAGGTTTGCACGGGTTAAGTTGGCTCCGGCTAGGTTGGCTTTGGATAATTCGGCTCCGGTGAGCTGTGCTTCAGTCAAGTCTGCCTCTTTCAAACTCGCTAGACTTAAGTAAGCATCTTTGAAGTTTGCCCCGTTGAGATTGGCTTTAATCAGATATGCTTTACTGAGATTGGCCTCGGTGAGAACGGCTTTGGTGATGTTAGCGGCGCTCATATCTGCACCTATGAGATTAGCATTGGGAAGATTTGCTCCGGTCAGGTTTGCCCAATTCAGGTGAGAGCCAGCTAGGTTGGCGCCGGTGAGATTGGCTCCGATGAGATTGGCGCCGCTGAGACTGGCTGCCATGAGGTTGGCGCCGGTGAGATTGGCTCCGCTGAGGTCAGCTTTGCTGAGATTGGCTCGGCTCAGATGGGCTTTGGTGAGGTCTGCCCCGCTGAGGTTAGCACCGATTAAGTAGGGTCGTTGCTGGTGTTGGTTGAGGTTTGCCAAAATTAGAGTTGGGGCATCGCTGGAACGGTATAAATCGATCGGACTCAACACAATGCCGCGCAGATTTGCCAGTCTAAAATCTCTTTCGCCGGCTGCATATCGAGTTAGAAGTTCATTGGCGTCCATTAAGTTCTAGCAAAATGTTTGAGGTTTTGATGGCTTTTAAATTTTAAGAGTTTCTAGAGTAAGTTATGAAGTTTCTAGCTGCTAGTTCTCATCAGGTTTTATTTGAATTGCTAAAACCTTATTTTTAAACTCACGAGCTTTTTTATAATTTAACTCACAGTTTTGATGATACGGTCGATAATATGGCTGCCCAAAAATCGATTTGACAGCTATTAGCAACAAAGTAATAGCTATCAAATAAGTCAGTTTTTTTGACAAAGTTGACTGAGAATAGCTTCATGGTCTTTTCCTTCTTCGACCATAGAATCTGCTGGTTGGAGGCGATCGCGCAGCCCTAAAATAAAGCGGTTGCAGTCCGAACCTAATGATTCGCAGGAGGTTTGCAGGCAGTGGAGTTCTCGACCTGTGAGCTGACTAAAGAACGAACTTAAAATACCTGCTTCTAGAAAACAGGCTGGTCGCTTAGACTTGGGGGCTGTTTTAGCAAAAAGAGAGTTAGCAATTTTTACTATTAAAAATCCCTGTTCGGAATAGCTGGGGTCAAGCTCAAATGTTCCCCATCCATGAGTTTTCCAACACTGCTGCAATGACTGAATAAATTCTACCATTTCCATTTCAGAAACTGGCTGACCGTAGTATTCGCTGACTTCTTCGCAAAAACGCACGTAGAAGTTTTTACCCCACCAGCGACCGCAGTTGAAAAGCACAAGGCGGGAGGCTTGACCTGTTTCTTGTTCTAAGCCAATATAAATAGCTTGAATCAGTGTTTCTGGGAGTGCTAAAAGCCGATCGCCCCGGCGGTTTTCGAGGAGACCGAGTTCGAGGTCGCCTCGGACGTAGGCATCGCTAGCAAAGTAGTTTCCAGGGAGTCGGGGCTGTTTGAGCAAGTCGGCAATATTAATCATCGGAAATTGGGAATTGGGAATGGGGAATTGGAAATTGGAAATTGGAAATTGGGAAGAAAGCAGATTATTTATTATCTGGGTCAATAATAATTGACTGTGCTTGGTCGAAAAATGGTTGCAATATAGCCCGGGCTTGCTCGGAAAGCAATTCTTCTAAGCGAGTTTGCAGCAGATTGCAAACAGTTACTTCGATTTTTTGAGTTTGGTGGGCTTCGACTATGCCGGAAAGCCAGTCTACAAGGCGCTGTTCGAGAAAATTTCGATCGTTCAGCAGCATAGCCATAGCACAGTACCGCAAGACTAAAACCCAGTGTTTGAGCGATCGTTCTAAGGTTTCTTGTTTTTCGTCGGGGAATGTTTCTTGTAGTTTGTTGGCTACTGGTTGGAAGATGCTTGCTTCCTTCTCTCGCAAAAATTCGTAAATTTTTAAGCGCTGGACAAGGGTTACAGCTTGACGCTTAAAAGCCATGAGTTCTTCGCCTTTTAAAAAGCGGTTTTCTGCCTGATCCAGCAGCGCCTCAATCTCAGGGTGCATGATTTTAATTAAGTGGTAATCGGTAATTGATAAAAGGAAGGAAGTTCGGCAACGAGCAATGTACGGGATGTAACGGATTTAACTAATGGATTTTGAGGGATGAGGAAACAGTGGTGAGGGAAGATGGATGAGGGATTGCCCTATTTTTCATTTCTATTCCTTACACAGATTAAAACAGGTCAAATAGGTCATCAATGGTGACTTCTGCTTGTTCAGAAATAGAAATTGCTGGCAAGGGTGGCGGTAGGGGTAGGGCACCTACTTCCGGAATTCCTTCCCAAGAAATAGCTTGAAAAAAGTCTGCTACTGGCTGGGTTAAACTCAGAAGTTGACCGGGCGTCGAGCCATTTGGGGTTTCTAAAGATTTTCCCAGCCAATTATAGTGACCAAAGAATTCTTGGACAGATTGGTCCAACCATGAAGTTTGACTTTTCATCTTTACTTCCTGCCTGGAGAAATCCACCATCGCACTTTCGATCGCGAAATTGGTGGGAGGAAAGGCAGGGCAGGGGATGTGCCTTTCCAGGTTGTTTACCGCAATATTTCACCGTGTTGCAGTCGATTTTGAATATCGCGGGCGTTGGCACCTTCGTTGAGCCAGAATGCTGCTGCATCAATTTTATCTGGGTTGCCAAGCAGGAACTTGCAATAGGTTTCTCCCATTGAGTAACATTGGAGTTCTATGCAGCTCAGAGGCTTTTTGACTAAAGAGCCAAAGAAACCGGCGAACAAACCGGCGTATAGGTGACAAACCGGTTTGCCTACGTCTCCCAATGTGCGAGCAACTGCTGAGTCAAAGAGGTTGATGAAGATGCAGCCGTGTTTGCGATCGCTCATGTCCACTTCCCAGCGACCCCAACCTTGAGCCGTGAAAGGCCACCACCAAGTTTCTAGCAGAAACATGAGATTTGACTGGCGAATGTTCTGGCTGAATTCGGCACTAAACCATTTTTGAAAAAATTCGGAATCTTGAAGTCCCCACTGGCAACCAATAGTATACATGATGACAGAGGACGCGGGGCCGACTTCTTCTTCGAGCCCCTCCACCAAACCGATAATGAAGTCTTCGCTGGTAAAAATGTTGCGCGATTGATTCCAGTCGTCAATTGTACCCATTTGGCGATCGAAGGCAAAAAAATCCTGAAACCTATAGTGGCTGTGAGTTTTAGGATGCTTTTGCTTCAGTAGCGATTCGTTGTGGGGGGAGATTTCTTTTTTGGCAGTAGAGACCATTGGCGGGTTATTCCTTTTTGGTGTAGTTTGGTGAAAATTAGAGTCAAATAGTGTGGTCTGTGTATCCAATTTAACTTTATTTTTCTAAAGGCAGGCACAGGGTATAATTTTTCACTGCTATATAAAAATTAAAAATTCTAGGATGTTAAAATTGGGGGCTTGTTGGGAGTTCTGCCTTCGGACAACTGCTCTCTGAGTGCTGGCGAAAGTGGGTATAACCTTAAACGGCTATGTGTTATCGTTTTGTGCAAGCTGTCCACTATATATAGGGCATATGGGGATGAAAAATCACGCTTGTATTGCAATAGGCATCAATCAATATCAGTTACTCCAACCTTTGAGTTATGCCCAAGAGGATGCAGAGGCGCTGTACGGTTTTTTGACTGAGGAGGCGGGTTTTGCGCCGGATGGATGTCTGCTGATGACGGATAGCTCGCCGTCGCTGTGGGGTCAATCTACATATCCAAATCGGGAAAATATTCTGAGATTGACCAGAAGCCTCTGCGCGGAACATGTGCAACAGGGAGATTTACTCTGGTGTTTTTTTAGCGGCTACGGTGTCAGCCATGAAGGTAAGGATTATTTGATGCCTGTTGACGGCAATCCGGCTGACATTAAGGGTACGGGGATTCCGGTAGAGTTGCTGTTGAATACTCTGAAAAACGCTCCTACGGAAACGGTATTGGTGCTGGTTGATATGAACCGCAGCCAGATTGTGAAAGCGGGGGAAACGATCGGCTCTCAAACGGTTGAGCTGGCGCGGGAACTGGAAATCCCAACGGTGCTTTCTTGCCGCCCGAATCAAGTTTCGCGGGAAACTTCGGCTTTGCGTCAGGGGTTTTTTACGACGGCGCTTTTGGAGGGGCTACGTTCGGGACAGTGCATGACCATTAAGGGTTTAGACCGTTTTTTGAGCGATCGACTGCCGGAGCTGTGTGACCACCATTTGCGTCCGAAACAAGAACCTTTGATGGTAGTGAATCCTCCAGGAAAGGCTAATTTGGTGATTTTGCCGGATGCTTCAGGGGTACCAACTGCTGCGTTGGCCGGACGCAACGGCAATATGACGGTTGGTACGGCTGATGGGTTCGATCGCCCGCAAATGGCGACGGCTACGGCTCGAATGGATCTGCCTCCGGCAGTTCGCAACGCTCAGGATTCCCCAGTTGAGATGCCACCTGTGTCGCAGCCAAATGCTGTGGCCCCTGCCGATCGGGGGGGCGATCGACCGAACTTGCAACAGCCGGAGGATGAGCATAACGGGGGGTCGGATAAGTCATTTTTGCAGCAGCTAGTTTTATGGAGTTCAGCTACGGCTTTGGTGCTGCTGTTGGGTGTTTTTGTGACGAACAAATCAATTTTTATTGGTCAGCAGGAAGGAGATCCTCGATCGCCTGCTGAAAATGGCCAAAACTCTGGATCTCAAAAATTTATTGGTACTGGGGGGTCACAGAACCAACCGCGAGCGGTGCAAGCAGGGACTGGAACCAAGCAACCACCATCGAGCCAGCAGGTGTGGGCTGAGGCGAAAACTTTCCTCAAGGATGGTTCGGCTTCTAGTTTTAATAGAGCGGTGGTTAAGGCTCGAACGATTCCGGCTAGCGATCCGCTCTACCCCCAGGCTCAGCAGGATATTGAGCGCTGGAGTTTGACAATTTTGGATATAGCTAACGGGCGGGCTGCTCGGGGCGATTTCCAGGGGGCGATCGGCGCGGCTAAATTGATGCCGGATGTCAATAAGCCTGTTTACAATCAGTCGAAACAGGCGATCGCTCAGTGGGAGGAGCTATCCAAAGACCAGGATGTAAATATTGCTTTGCTATCGGCTGCTAAGGGTCAAATTAAGCGGGGGGTTGCATCTTCTTACAGTAAAGGCATCCAGCAAGCTAATAAAATTCAACCCGGTCAGCCGAAGTATGAAGAAGCTCAACAGTTAATTGGAGACTGGAGCGAAAGTATTCTCAAAATTGCTCAGTTGCGCGGCTCCCAAGGAAAGCTGAAAGAGGCAGTTGAAGCTGCTTCGCTGGTGCCATCGGGTACTAAGAGTTATCAGCAGGCTCAGAAGGATATCGCCAATTGGAAAACTAAGCTTCAACGCCAGAAAAAAGGTTGATTTAGTTGATAATTTCTCGGTTTCCCACCGGGAAATTATCTTAGCGACTGGCCAACATGGATCGTTGGCTCGATCGATACCTCTTGATACTGCAAAAAGAGATCTACACAAGGATAATTGAAAACCAATAATTTTATTCACCATTTCCCCTCCCCAGCTTCGGCGCGAGGGGATTTTATATGCTCCCTCCCTGGTCTGCTTCTTTTTGTAGAGTGAAAGAGAGCGTATGAGGTGGTTAATTGGGGCTGCATAATAGTGGATAATTTTGATTTTTTTGTGGATGGACTCATAAGACCGAAGGCGTGTATTTTCAAAGCAGGCGGGACGCCTAACCCTACTCACCACAATAACTCTCAAATTGTGCAACGCCGATCAATTAATATCTTTAACTAACATCCATAGTTCCATAAACCTGCGACTTCACCGTCAAAATTGGTTTTTTTAACTATAAATATTGCTGCAAACATATATTTTAATTATAAACCATTCCTAAGGTATTAATGGTAATAGTAAATTTAAACATTTGATTTTAGTATTTTATCACGTAGGCTTATCAGCTTGGTCTATAGTTAATTTTAACTTAAGTGACAGCAAATAGGGCTACATAGAATCGCTATCTAATGCAAATAGCTAAGGCAAAATAGACAAAAAGAATCGGGTATACAGAGTTAATTTATTTATCCTCTTTGTGGGATATTAGGAACAATCGACGGAGGAAAAAATGTTTAAAATTGTGCTATTTTTAAATTATTAGCAGTGACACATATGTTCTGAATTATACAAAATGGGCCGTTATGGGAATTATCGGGGAGAAGCGATCGCCCCTACTGGATTCAGGAAAAAGATTCACTGCCACACAGCACAAAATAGCTGGATTCGAAAGCTGCGAGTCTTCGTTGGCCCGGAGATAGCAAAGCTGCCTCAATTAACACAAATAAGGGCTTTGCAAGAAAAATCAACCAATATTCCTTGAGAAACAAGAATTAAGAACTTACTCGCTTATTGTAGCCCCGGTAACAACACGTATGCCTGAAGTTATAGTCCACAGCCAAGTCTACGGGACGCTCTCAATGAATAGAGTGATTTGGCAGTGTCCGGGTGTTAAGAGGGGCGATCGAAGAGGAATGTTCCTTGAGCGATCGCTTCCCAATCGGTGAGTCTAAAACCTAGGAAGGGAAGGAGTTGGAGACAATGCTGAACTTTTTGAGTTCACGAGAGTAGCGTTAGCACTAAACTCTGCCGTATTGTGGAAATTCAGCCAAATTTGTAACAGTTCTTAACTATAAATAATTCTGTCAAAACTGCTAGCATAGTGACACTTTTGCTAGCAAAAACAGATAAAGTAAATAAAGTTGGCTAACTCTAGACGCCCCGATCCCCATCCTGGGGATGTTGAATCAATTTGATTCATACCAAGTGGTTTGAGAGTTACAATCGGAACCAAAGCATCGCTATTTAACTGAGTTCTTTACTTACTTTTACTTTCAGCTATGAACGTGGATTTTATCAAAGCCCAAGTCAGGTTGCTACAGGGTGCAAGTTCATCGGAGCGAGAAACCCTTATTAAAAACATCGGCGTCTGTGCTGGCGTGATCCGCCCCGGAGAGTACGTGACGCCGCAACGGAAGCACGCTATCACTCTCTGGCTGCAAACAAATGCGGTTCGCCTCCGGCTTCCCCAACTTCCTCTGGACTTATCCGGCCAAAAGCCTTAACAGGGAAGTAATCAAGAGCTAGCGACAGAATCAAAGAAATTAGTCAATCTTACCTAAAAGTCCATTTTTATTGAGCTGTACAGGATCAATGAAACACGATTAAGATTGAAAAAATGTTTGTAGGGAAAGTTGGGCTCAAAAACACGCCTGTGGACAAGAAGCGGCTGACCGCCTTGGTAGAAGCAGGAAGTGAGCGTCAAACCTGCTCTGAAAGTAGATTTGACTAAGTTTCACAGAACGGATTATTGTGCACAACTATAACCTGGGTTATTTGCTTTTAGATTTGAGATTCACGATTTAGCTAGTATTGGATAAATAGGCTATTTGTGGATCGCCTGAAAAATTATCCTATTCAATAGGTGTAACTAATTACAGGGGCAGTCTTTGAACTGCCCTTACTTTTGATCTCCGAGGGGAAATGCTGCAAGTTACAATAAACGCATCTACTTGCAGATAGAGTTTAGGTTAACTCTCATGTAAGCTGCAGCGCCTCTATATTATCTGTTATGTTCGAGATGGGGAGAGGAGGAGAGGACTTGAGGAGCTTTAAAAGGAAACTAATATCATCAAACAGAACGAGTTATTACAATTCACTTGCTTTCTAATATATTTATTCCACAAAAATACTGTGAGCAAAAAACAAAAATTTCCTTATTTAGTTGGTTCCCGATGGACTTCACACCAAAAAACTTGGGGGTGGCGACACTTTCAAGTGGTCAACCGAAAAAACGAAGGTAAATGGGTATTTGCAGAAATGGTGGCCGCTTGCGATCCAAATGTGCGTTTTTGGCTGAACGCCGCACAGCTTAAAGACCGATCGCTCTGGCAAGCTGGATGGCAGTCTACGCAAGAATTAGAGGAACTAGAAACTGCCGACTAAAAGACAGGGCTGTGGGGTAGAGTGAAGGGGACTTCCGCCGCCTGCTGCTATCGTTCCGATCCAAACCAATACGGAGTGAGACTTTGCAGGTTTTGAAAAATCTTTTACATGACTACAAGTTCGGGAAACCCTTATGTGGCAGCGTTTTTGCTTAAGTAAGTCGGTGGGAAAAATCCTAAGTATGTAACAAAACATTAATTACGGCGATCCGAACTTAATTTAATGCGTTTTGTAGGGTAGCGTAGTTTTTTTCTCTAAAGCGATAAGTTAAATTGACTAAGGTCGATCGTCCCATATTTCCAGCGGCACAGGGCGCAACCTTCCCGCTACTTCTACACTCGGCCAATTCGGATCAAAAGTCAAATTTTCCAAGGTTCCGTCGCTGTGAATTAAAAACGTATCCTCAATTTTTGCTCCCGACAAACTCGGATTCCAAGCCACAGCCATATTTTCTGCCAAAATATCTGAAGTAGCCGGATTCGCCACAATTTCGCGCGCCAAATATCCGGTAGTTCCGCCTTGATGGTGTTCCGCAATTGCTTGAGGATATCCCTGCTCTTCGTAAGCAGTTTTAAGCGTATCATAAACGGCATTCAGCGTTACTCCCGGCCGACACAAATTTAGTGCCGCTGCTTCAATTTCTCTGACTTTTCGGTGCAACTCTGAATGCTTTTCCCCAAGAAAATCGAAAGAGACAAATCTAGTTAAATTTGCATACAAACCCCACCCCCTAGCACAAAATACTAACATTGCTTGTCGTCCAATTTGTTCGGCGGTTGCTGTGGCGTGGCGGTACAGCGGCAAACGCCTTTCTCCAGCAACTAATGTCAGGGCTGGATGCAAACCTCTAGCCCACAAAGCCTCTGCACCGGCTCCCGCTAGCTGATATTCTGTCCATGTGGGTTTGGCAGCAGAAAGTACCTCTGTCATCGCTTCGCTGGCTAAACGCCCGACTCGCCGGTATCGCTCTATTTCGCTTGACATCATTGTCTTTTTGCGAGACTGTAAAGATGCGATTATTGGTGTTTCTTGGGAATTTGGCCGATCGCTCATGACGTTACCGCCACCAGTAATTTCTTTAACAAAACCTTCGCGCTGTGCAACATCATCCCAAGGATAGATGTACATTTGAAAGTTGGCTGGCAATTCCTCGTCTTGCAAGCGTTGAGCTTCGATTTCATCGGTG
>NZ_JAUBQU010000277.1:0-1609 GCF_036701435.1 Microcoleus sp. Pol12A5 | reverse complement strand
AACGTTTGGGGGGAATTGCTAAACTCAACGAGCGTTTTCGCAGTTGGGGATTAACTGATACCAGAATTCGCAATTGGTTGGGAGATTTTCAAGGAACAAATACAACCAGTTCTGTGGATATGGTAAAGTTGCTGGCGATGCTGTCTCGCGATAAATTAGTTTCTGAATCGAGTCGCGAACAAGCTTTAGAATTACTGCGGCACACAACAACTAGAACGCTGTTGCCTTCCGGTTTGGGGCCCGGTGCAGTTATTGCTGACAAAACCGGAGATATCGGCTTTGTGGTTGGCGATGCGGGAATTATAGATATGCCCAACGGTAAGCGTTATTTAGCGGCAATCTTTGTCAAGCGTCCTTACAATGACCCGATTGTGAGAGATTTTGTGCGCCGGATTTCGCGGATTGTTTACAATTATTTAGACCAACCTGCGGCGAAATTACCGGAGAAGTTGCGTTGATCGGATAATTCGGCGATTGAAATCGCTACTAAACAAACAAAGTCCGCCTTCGCGGACTTGAAGAGAAGATTTTTAATTAGTAATGACTATTCTTTGCGCTCGATGGCTACAGTCAAATGAGCCGCAACTGCCCCTACTGTAGCCAGTACAGCAGCAATGGGAAAAACTACCGATCCGGCAACGCCGCCTACCAATCCCGCCATCAGCGGAATGTCTGCCAAAGTCCGCCCTTGCGAGTTTTTGATGACGAGGCGGCGGAGTTTTCCTTGCTGAATTAGTTCTTTGACTTTAGCAATTAAACTGTCGGCGCTAATCTTGAACTCTTCCACTCTGACTTTTTCCTCTGTTGCAAATTCTGAGGCGAATACATGAGTTTCAACTGTTGGGTTTGCTGAATTTCCGGCCGCTGCTGTTTCGTCTTGTAGAATTGTTACTTGTTGTTCTAGTTGTGAGTTCATTTTGTGTAAGGGCGGGTGAAAACCAGCCGTTTAATTTCTATACTCTTATCTTCGGCGATCGCACTTGGGAATGACAGGCAAGGAAACCCTACAACCTACATTCGTACTTTCCACCCCCGCCTTTTTACTCAAAAGATTATTTTTGTGGCGTTAGATCAGGGCGGGTTTATCTCTTCCGAAAGGTAGAGAAAATATTGTTGAAACAACCCGTCTCTAGATATTAAGTCAAGTAATATCAATTCGGATTGCACTCCTCATGATTGTTGAGTGTTGACTAAAATTATGATTTTGGGACAAATGACAGTTTGGACATTTGAAAAATACCGATGCCACCGGAAACGATATCAGTTGTCTTTACGACTTGACCGAGATTTGAGACGATCGCTTTTATCCTGGTGAACCAAGTGAATTAATAGACAATTCAGAATCGTAGAAACTGCTTTAAAATATTTTTAGTCCCAATATTTCTACCATGACTTCAAGAGTGATTGCTATCTAGGCACACTCCTCAGAGGGTGGAGGTACGATCTCGATACCGTACTTGGGAGCAGTAGTAAGAATTTTGTCAACGTCTTCAGGGCTCAAGGATGCTCCAAGGGTAATCTCACCATTCACAGCCTTTCCAACTTCGGCAATAAATTTCTCAAAGCCAGCAGGAGTGACCCAAACCAGGAGTTTAGCGGGTGTAGCGGT
>NZ_JAUBQU010000018.1:0-75303 GCF_036701435.1 Microcoleus sp. Pol12A5 | reverse complement strand
ACTCATTACCTAGCTATAACTGTTGCCTCGTTTACCTATCTTTACATACTTCAGTCTTTTCAGCCCGACCTACTTAGGTTTGGCCGATGTTTTGCGATTTGTTGCCGATTCCCAGCGCTGGCAATATTTGATATTTCAAAGCAATCCCCGCCGCCACAAATAAGGCAATAATCAGCGCCCCAATTCCTACGGGACTGGGAATCCAGAATATCGCCTCCAAATAGTTAACTTCTCCGGGTTTGAGCTTCCAAACTAACTGTTTTCCTTGCTGATAGCTTTCGGGAACCAGCGCACCGGCGACAGTTTCAATACTTTCGGCGCCCCAAGGCGTGTTCAAGCTAAAGTCTAGCTCCAAAAGTCCCCCCGGGCTCAGCAGCAGACTGCCATTAGAAGAAAGCAGTGAAAGAGAGCGCAAATCCAATTCCAAACTCAACCGATTTCGCAGCACCAATAACAAATTATTCTGCTTGATATTCAGGTGAGATTCAAACTTCGGCAAATCTGTTTCTAGCGGACTTGCGACCCGATTTTTGGTGGTTGGTGCGACGGGATTGTAAAATTGGTTGAACTTGTCTTGCAACTCGGCTCCATTATTGAAAGGAATCCTCACTAGAACTTCTGTGGGCGAAAGCCGTTTAGTTTTTCCGTCCAGCAACCTCACCCGGCGTTCTACGCTTTTCAACCATTCTGCAACAGTTTCGGTGCTGAAACTCGTCAACCTTTCCCCCAGTTTTATGTGCTGTACGATTTCGCCACGAGTTTGACTCTCAAAGTTCACTCCGACATCGTACTGAACGCATCCACTCACTAGAGTTAAAAGGCAAAAAACCAAAGGTAAAAGAAAGAAAAAGTGCTTTTTCTTCTTCCGAGTTCCATCCTTGAAATTTTGCTCTTTCATTGTACCTTTTTTCCTGTTTTTCCCTATTTGCATGAATTAGCAAAGCGTTGAATTATCGGCAGTATTTATGTGTTTTTATTTCCACGTCTGGACTTGCGAACTGCATACCAAAAACCCAGTTTAGGGGCTGCCGAAGGGCGATTTCACAGATGCTTTGTGGCAGAAACCGGGTTTTTTTGACGTGAGTGCTAACATTTTTCTAGCAGCAGTGTCGGCTTTACCTGGAATTAACCGCACTGAACTTATTGCCTGGAAGCTACACCCAACTGTTGAAACAGCATACTCGGCAAATATGCCGCACCGCCTACCCATTCGGCTTCGCTGCTCAAATCTGCCAAATTTTTAAAGGCTTCAAAAATGCTGCCTGCCACCATTGTATTCTTGACGCGGCCGACAATTTTGCCTTTTTCTACTTTATAGCCTAAGTCCAAATTGACAGAAAATTCGCCAGCTAACTGATTGGACTGACCGGCACCTAAAACCTGCTCTACTATTAGACCTTCGTCCATGCTAGCAATCAAGTCTTGAGTGGCGGTATTTCCTGGGGAAATGCAAAAGTTAGTCAAATCAGGGCCTGGGCGAGACAGTCCGCCACGAAAACCGTTGCCGGTTGATTGTACACCGGCGCGAGCGGCCCACCTGCGATCCCAATAAAATCCGGTGACAGTACCTTTGTCTATCAAGACTTTGCGGGTGGTGGGTGTACCTTCGTCGTCAAAGGGACAAGCAGAAGGACCTAAAGTGGGGTCTTCAAAAAAGGTAAAGCGTTCGTCAAATAAGGTTTCGCCGATTTTGTCGGCTAGGGGAGAGGCTTTTTGAACTACTGCTTGACCTGAAAGGATGGTATCAAACAAGCCGCCGAGGGTGCTAGCAGCGCCTCTGGGGGTAAATAATACTGGGTAGGAACCGCTGGTGATGGTGGCTGAATGTTCGGCGAGGCGGTATTTTTCGAGGAGTGATTCGAGGATGCTGTTGGTGTCGAGGGGACGATCGCGCGCAACGTCGTAACTGTATGCTTGCATAAAATCTTCTCCCTTTACCAAATTTCCCGCGATCGAGCCGCTGACTATTTGGCTGCTTCTTTCGGCATACAAATCTTGCGTGGTGGCAATTTTCACGCGGCCGCTGCGGACGTGGAAGCCGACATCTACCATAATATCGGGATTGTAGGCGTGAACTTGCTCGATGAGGTTTTTGCCGTTTTCGACTAATTCTTGAGTTGTGGGCGGAGTGTAGGTGGTTTCCGGGCCTTTTAGGTGGAAGTTGGAGGCGAGTTCAAATTCTGCGGGGTCGCCGATTTCGGCTGTTTGAATCGCTGCATCTACTAAATCGTCTATCCGCGTTAAATCTGTGGAACTAGCAAAACCGATTTTGCCGTGCGAAATCAGCCGGAGTGCTACGCCTTGCAGTGCTTTAGTTTGCAGGGATTTGAGGCGATTGTTTTCAAATTCTATGGGAGTGTCTTGACTCGACAGGTAGTATACTTCAGCGGCATCCGCGCGTTGAGATGCCAATTTCAAAATCTGTTCTATGGTTGAATCGCTCACAATAATCGCCTTTCTGGTTTGGTCTTTTTTTTATTTTAGCAATTATCGCTATTCAACATCTGACTCCTGCCTCTTGCTCGATAATTAATCGGTGTATCCGTGTCAAAACTACTGGTGGTGCCTTCCTTATTCATTCTTCCTAACCTCAGCTACATCCGTTACATCCGTTAAATAATCCGTTGCCGAACTTCCTTTTCCTGTAATTGTAATTCACACTATTTAAAAACATAGTTAACGGCTGCAAACAGTCGCTCTAAGTCCTGAATTGTATAGAAAAATTTATTTGTTGAGTAAATATTTATAATTTGAGCTTGCCAAACTGCCACATTGCCCCATTAGAAACAATACCAAATATAGTTTGTTCGGGTTCATTGTTAAGTCGCTGCACGGCGATCATTTCTGCCAAATACTGCCCCCATACTTCATCAAATGCGCTCTCTTTCTTGGCTTCAACTAATATGAAATAGGGCTTGTGAAAAACTACTGTGCCGAGGGGGGAGCGGTTCGCCAATATATAATCTGGAATTCCTAACAGATTCTCATTATAGACTAAGGGTTGGTCACTCCAGAGGAGAAAATTAATTCGATAATTTTCCCAAACTTCTTTTAATACAGGATAAATGATATTTTCACCAATGGCGATTTCCGAGTGGTAAAATACTCCGTCATTGAAAATCAATTCTAATTCATTCTGAAAAACTTCGCTGACTGCAAATTATGTTTCGAGAATAAAATTATCCTATAGGCAACTAATTTTGAATTATTTCGCGACCGCGCTGCTACTTTTATAGTTACTAAAAGGCATTGCTTAACTTCTCTCAGTAGGGGTTAGGTAAGCCTCGGTGCACCCTAGAGATAGAGTTTGTGCGAATGAAAAAATGATTAATAACTAATAAATAAGCCACCTAAAATTAGCCCGATCGCAATTAACGCCACCCAGATAAACCTATTATCTTTCGTATTAACCTGACTCAAATCTATCGGCTCTGGTACGACTGGCTTGGGTTTAGCGTACTTGATATCAGGGTTCGGATTAGCTTGAAAACTGATTGATTGATTTTCATCTAAAGCCGCCAAATCAGGAATTTTCACCATCCATTCAGGAGGGATAGTGAGTTTGGGAGCTTCGAGAATGAACAGCAAGCGCTTTGCTTGTTGGCGGGTTTCTTGGCGGGGATGGCGGGTGAGCGCACGGCAAAGCTCGATCGCCCTTTCTGTATTGCCAGAGGCTTCGTAGGCTGTCACTAGCCACATCTGCACTTCACCGCCCAACCGCGAATTTCGATCGACTAAACCGGTAGCTGTTTCTAAACTCTGCACAGCTTGAGCATATCGGCCACTCTCAAAAGCTACTTGCCCAGCTTGATACTCAGTTTGAACAATTTCTAACTTTTCTGAAGTCACGAGCACCCACCCAATTCACAAATATTAATTCCCAAATTCCCCAAACGCTAGAATTCGCTGTTGTGTTGCGGCATACCCGACTCGTTGTCGCGTTTGGAACCCAGCAAGTCTAAATGGTCTACCTTAATTACCGGCTTCGAGCGATTTGAACCTGTATTGCGGTCTTGCCAGCGATCGAACTTCAAAGAGCCTGTTACGCCAATTAGAGAGCCTTTGCGAACGTAGTCAGCCGCAATCTGCGCTGTTTTGCCCCAGATTTCCAGATTGAACCAGTCTGGTTGATCGCTGTTCTTCGTTCTGCGATTCACTGCCAGCGTCAAACTACACTTAACTGTACCCGACTCAAAATACTTCACGTCCGGGTCGCCGCCGACGCGGCCTACTAAAGTCACAACATTAAGACTCATAAACTTTTTTGGGAATGTGGTCGATCGGTGATGTAGTTAAACAGTCCACACGCGCATTAGCCTCCAAACTGAACTTGGAACAACGCTTGTGAGGCTTCATCCTGATTGTACACCCAGTTAGCAGAACATATTGATGGTGGATGATTGGCAAGTCTGCGCTCAACCTGAGCTCGACAATGTACATTTCTGACTAGACTCAGGATGAAAAACGTAATAGAATCCACCTCGGTTACACTTTTGTAACAACATTATTGCACACAATAGTATTTTAGTTTTTGGGGGGGGTACGAATCAGTGGGTCTTCTCAATCGATTTTCGTTATCTAGAGATATGGGTATCGACCTCGGTACTGCTAACACGCTCGTTTATGTATCGGGCAAAGGTATTGTTCTGCAGGAACCTTCTGTAGTAGCGATCGACCAAGATTTAAAAATACCGCTGGCTGTTGGAGAAGAAGCAAAAAAAATGCTCGGCCGCACGCCAGGGAATGTCATAGCACTGCGCCCGCTTCGCGACGGGGTAATTGCAGACTTCGATACGGCAGAACTGATGCTTAAGACTTTTATCCGCAGAGTTCACGAAGGCCGAAGCTTAGTTTCGCCGCGGATAATTATTGGCATCCCCAGCGGTGTCACCGGAGTAGAGAGGCGTGCTGTTATTGAGGCGGCGACTCAGGCCGGTGCTAGAGAAGTACGGTTAATTGATGAACCCATCGCTGCAGCGATCGGGGCTGGACTGCCTGTTGCTGAGGCAACTGGCAATATGATTATAGATATAGGCGGAGGTACGACGGAAGTTGCGGTTTTGAGTTTGCAAGGTACGGTGATCAGTGAGTCTGTGCGGGTAGCCGGCGACGAACTCAATGAGGCGATCGTCCAATACATGAAAAAAGTTCACAATTTGGTCATCGGCGAACGCACTGCTGAAGAAATTAAAATTCAGGTGGGTTCTGCATATCCAACTCCAGAGGATGACGATGTAATGATGGAAGTGCGGGGCTTGCACTTACTGTCGGGTCTGCCGCGAACTGTTACTATCAAAGGCCCAGAAATTCGGGAAAGTATGTCGGAACCGCTTTCAGTAATTGTGGAAGCTGTCAAGCGTACTTTGGAACGCACCCCTCCTGAATTAGCAGCAGATATTATTGACAGGGGAATTATGCTGGCTGGTGGTGGCGCGCTGATGAAAGGTTTAGATACTCTGATCAGTCACGAAACAGGAATTGTCACTCACGTGGCAGCAGATCCGCTGTCATGCGTGGTTTTGGGAACTGGTAGGGTATTAGAAAACAAACAGTTGGAACGGGTTTTCAGCGGGCAGTCGTCGCGCAATATGTAGTTAACAAATTTGGGATTGTGGATTTAGAAATACGGCTGCAATCTCAAATCTAAAATCCTGACATAACAATTTTAGATTACTGAAATTATGCTAAAAAATACATTCCGAAAGTGGTGGGATCTGCGGCTGCAAATTGCTCTTTTAGGTTTAGCTGTAACTGCCGCTTGGGGAGTTCGACAAACACAAGGTGCTGCTGTATTTGAAGTTTACAATTGGGTGACTCGTCCGTTTCATGCCAACGGCTCTGGGCAAGAGGAACTCATCTCGGCGCGAACTCAAGAATTGCAAGCGCAGCTATTAGAATTAGAAAATCAAAATCAGAAGCTAAAAGAGCTTTTAGGTTACGTTTCGGCTAAGAAACCAGCAGGGATTGTAGCTCCTATTGTCGGTCGCAGCGCAGACCACTGGTGGCAGCAAGTAACCTTGGGGCGTGGCAGTAACGATGGCATTAAAACAGATTTTACTGTGATGGGCCCCGGCGGTTTAGTAGGCAGGGTTGTCAGCGTTACTCCTAATACTAGCTTGGTGCTGTTAGTCAGCGACGCTACGAGTCAATTGGGTGTGGGAATTACCCGCAGTCGCCACATGGGTTTTATGCGCGGGAAAGGCGGAAATCAGGCTGTGATGGAGTTTTTTGAGAATGTTCCCAATGTCAAGCCTGGGGATGCGGTTTCAACTTCTTCTTACAGTCAGTTGTTCCCTCCTGGTTTGCCGGTGGGAAAAGTGGTTTCGGTGGATATGAATAAAACTCCGGCTCCAGAAGCTGTGGTTGAGTTCTCTGCACCGATGAATGCTCTGGAGTGGGCGGTGGTTTACCCCCACTCTAAGCAAGTCGAACCAAAGGATTCGCAGAGTCAATCTTTTGCACCATCTGAGGGAGCACAGCAACAATGAAAGCTTTATCTCGGATGTCTTCGCCGCGATCGCGCCAATTTCTCAACTTCGCAGTTACATTTCTATCGGTGATGCTTTGCATACTGATATTGCCCACTCGGATGCCGGGAATGGAATTGCTGGGAATTGGACCGAACTGGCTGTTAATTTGGTTGGTAGCTTGGAGTATTAAGCGGAAACGTACAGTTTGGGGAGCTGCTAGCATGGGCTTGGTTTTGGGGTTCCTTCAAGATGCGATGACGGCTCCTCATCCCACCCATGCTGTCAGTCTAGTGGTTGTAGGAGTCTTAACAGTTGTTTTGCAGAAAACCTGGTCGATTCCGGTAGATATTGTTGAGAGAGATCCGATCCCGATCGCGTTAATTGTGTTTGGGATGGCGGTGGTAGCGGAAACGGTGATGGGGCTGCAATTTTTTTCTATGGGCGATCGGGCTTTACTGGAAATTTGGAGCTATCACCAGCGAGTGGCTTTGTGTTCTGCTATTCTTAGCAGTCTGTGGGCCCCGGTGATTTATTTTCCTCTCAATCGCTTGTGGGAAATGACCAAGAATGTAGAAAAACCTTAGTCAGCGATTAGTTATCAGCCATTGGTCATTAGTCCTTATTCCTTAGTCAACAGTGAACAGTCAACAGTTAACTGTTCACTAATTACTGTTAACTGTACTCATTCTACTATTACTTGTTGGCCCGAACCTAATAAGTGATGAACGGCAATAATCAAATCGCTGAGAATGAAATTAGGCTGGTGCTTTTGCAGTTGATAGCGGCTACGAATTCCGCAGGTAACGGCAATTGTAGTTATTCCCAATGCTTTGCCTGCGAGGATGTCTGCTTCTGTATCTCCGATCATCCAAGCCGAACCCAGCGATGACTCAAATTCTTCTGCAACTTCAGCCAACAATTCAGTTTTTAAGGCTGTATAGTTGTGATAGGCGGCATCCGCCATCTGAGTTCCGCGAATGCTGGTAAACAGTCTGGCTAAACCGTAATTTTGTAACAGTTGAACGGCTTGATTTCTCGGTCGCAGGGTGACTAAAATCAGCCGCACGCCGCGGGAGTGCAGGAGTCCGATCGCCCATTGTACTCCCGGCTGGATGCGATCTAAGTGCAACAAGTCTGGCTGATTGACAATCTGACTGACGCATCCAAGAAAAACGTGAATTTCTTCTCCCGACAAGCCGGAACTTTTAGCGATTTCAGCATCGGGTACTCGGTTTTGTTTCATTTGCCAAAACTGCTGTTTGCTGAGGATTTGAAGGTTGAGGTTGATTCCCCTAGTAAGATAAGCTGCTTGAGTGTCGGTCAATCCCTGTTGATAGGTGGCATAGTAGCGATCGGACACATCGACTATGGGCCCGTCTAAATCGCAAAATACCGTCATCCGGGGGGACGAGTCAGCCTCTGATGGTAGCTTGTACTGAAGGTTTTCGGAGTCTTGGGCGACAGCAGTTAACATAAAACGTTAAGTAAATCAAGGGAGTTATACATTTCTCGACTGTAGCAAAAAATGTATAAGTTATAATACAAAAATTTTAATGATTTCATTAAAAAAACCTATTAATTTTTTGAGGATGGGGCTCAAGAAAGGCGATCTAGCAAGCCTGCGCGTCGATAAAATTCAGGGAAAAAGTGATTTTTGTGGCTGTTAATATGTGCTTTAGCCATTAAAGTTTAGAATTAAGTTTTTAGTCTTTTGTAATTTACCCATGCTCAAACAAAGCGATTTTGTTAGGAATTCGGACACTAATCGAGTAGAGGTGCTGTCCGAAGCACTGCCTTACATTCAACACTTTGCCGGTCGCACTATAGTGGTCAAATATGGCGGTGCGGCGATGAAAGATAGCAATCTCAAAGACAAGGTGGTTCGGGATATTGTGCTGCTAGCTTGCGTGGGGATGCGTCCGGTTGTGGTTCACGGCGGCGGCCCGGAAATTAATATTTGGCTGGAAAAATTGGGAATTGAGCCGCAATTTAAGGATGGTTTGAGAGTGACTGATGCGGCGACAATGGAAGTTGTAGAAATGGTTTTGGTGGGGAAAGTAAATAAGGAAATTGTTTCGTTAATCAACCAAGCTGGTGGCAAAGCAGTGGGATTGTGTGGCAAGGATGCGAATCTGATTCAAGCTCGTCCAGATGGCCGGGAAGGAATTGGATTTGTTGGTGAAGTCAGCGGCGTGAAAATCCAGATTTTGGAGTCTTTGGTGAACAGCGGTTATATTCCGGTGGTGTCGAGCGTGGCAGCCGATGAAAACGGTCAATCTTACAACATTAATGCTGACACGGTAGCTGGGGAAATTGCGGCTGGTTTGGGAGCAGAAAAGTTGATTTTGATGACTGATACTGCGGGAATTTTAGAGGATTATCACAAGCCGGATAGTCTGATTGCTAAGTTAGATATTCAAGAAGCAAGAGAGTTGGTTGAGTCTGGAGTTGTCTCTGGGGGGATGATTCCGAAAGTTAATTGTTGTGTGCGGAGTTTGGCTCAGGGTGTGAAGGGTGCTCACATTATTGACGGTCGAATTCCTCATGCTTTGCTGCAAGAAATCTTTACGGATGCGGGGATTGGGTCGATGATTGTGGCTTCTGAGTTTAGCAGCGCGAACTTAAGGCCTAAGTAAGGCGTAAATCCTAGCGTGGGGAGGGCGGGTGCGTGAAATGGGTAAACTCGCTGCGATCGCGTATATCCAACTAAACCTGCCCCTAAAAACCTTGAAAAGGTACTTCTGGGAACTTACTTCAACTAATTCTAACCGTTGTTGGATTTCAGCTTTTCTTAAACTACGATCGAACACTTGAGAGTTTTGGATTCTGTTGCGATTCTTAAGCCGATTTCAAATACGCGATTAGCGCTAGTGGAACCACAATACGCATCTATTTCTAGTTTACCAGTTAGACTTGTGGGAACTATTGTTGAAGTGTATGAGACGGGAAAGGAATGTCAGTATTTACTGGAGTTTGCTGATAGTCAAGGGAGTGAATATGCTATGGCTATGTTGAAAGCTGATGAAATTTTAGTTCTGCAATATGAACTGGCAGTTGCTTAGTAAAGCGAGGGGGATAGAAGTTAGATAATGGCGATTCGCTACGGGATAGCTTTGCACGCGCGTACTTTAGGAAAAAGAACAATTGCGCTACACCCAAAACATTAGGAAACTGCTTTGAGGTATTGGGTGACAGGCTTCATATCGATGTCATCGTGCGAAGTCAGTATTTTAAATGACAGGGGATGTCGGCTGCAATCAAAACTTCCAAATCGCGATCGAGCTTTGACCAATCCTCATAAATGCCGACTTGCCTGAGTTACACAAGTTAAAGATGAATCTTTCGAGTCATTCACTCCCGTGTTTTGTACTGAATATCAAAACCTGCCTTTTCCCCAATTTCTTCGATATCGCAGTCTACAAGTGCCATATCCGTCGCTTCACCGGCTAGGGCAATATGACCGGGCGGTATGGGGTCAAGAGGATCGCAGCACCAACCCTCAGAATGGTTCCATACACTTTGACCTTGAGATTATCGAATTTTCATGTCTTTTGCCTCACTGAAAGTAGCAGCGAAACCAGGCTTTGCCTTCACGACGAACATCTGCAAGAGACCGTTTATATTCAGTTGCTATAGCAATCCTAAATCATTTGTGAATTTCTTACTCCCTCCCCTTGGGTTCGGGGAGAGTTGGGGTGGGGTGAAAATTTACAACTCCTGCAAGGATCGCTATAGCTAATTTAGGATGATTGCATTTACGACCTAGAGCTTAGCTATACAGAGGCTTTGATGGTTTTTCAAGAAGTCTAAAGATGTAGTGAGGGAAATTCGTCTTCCCTAGCAAAAGACCCTTCCTGGATTGACTCCTGGAAGGGTTGCACCATCGATTCTTCCACTTTTAATCAGGATTGGGACTCCCACTGTTGCTCCCAAACGTCGAGGAAATTGTGCCGGATGCCCAGAAGGTAAACTTCGTACTCAAAGATGCCGCTATCCCGTGATTAAAAAGGCTAAAGGTCGGTTCCAAAAATCACCAAAAGTCGTAACTTAACCTTGAAAACTATTTCTAAATTCACTAACATCTCACTCCGGTAACCAGGAGTCAATTTATGCTTAGTCTAAACTCCAATCTAGATGAAGTATTTAACACTAAGTCCGACACTAAAAATTAATGTTCTTGTGGGGCGGGTCGCAGTACCCGCCCCAACTGAATTTATGTTGCTTTAGCCGGACAGGATCTTACTCATTGCTTAACTTACAAATTGCAACTCATATCCCCCGATAATTGACTGAAACGCGCATTTTCCCGATAGTCTACCGGACAGTCAATAACGCAAGGAACATCTTGAGCAAGGGCTTCTTTCAGAATCGGAATTAAATCTGTTGCAGATTCCACTCGATAGCCTTTTAAACCCATACTTTCCGCAAATTTCACAAAATCAGGGTTGCCAAATTTGACGAAATCTGAATGACCAAAATAATCTTGCTGCTTCCATTCAATTAACCCATAACCGCCGTCATTAAAGATCAGCGTCACAAAATTAGTACCGACTCGCAAAGCAGTTTCTAATTCTTGGCAGTTCATCATAAAACCGCCGTCGCCGGTGGCTGCTATTACTTTGCGATCGGGATAAACGAGTTTTGCCGCCACCGCACCCGGAATCGCAATTCCCATCGCCGCAAATCCGTTAGAAATCAGACAGGTATTCGGGCGATCGCAATGATAGTGCCGCGCAATCCACATTTTGTGAGCTCCCACATCAGATATCAGAATATCTTCCGGGCCCAGGACTTGCCGCAAATCGTAAATGAGTTTTTGTGGCTTGATCGGGAAACCGTCGTCGGCTGCATATTGTTCGTACCCAGCGCGAATATCCGCCCGCAATTGCTTAGCAAAAGGGTCTACTTTCTCCATGCGATCGGCACGCTGCAAAATTTCATTGAGGGAATCAGAAATATCTCCCACAACTTCTATAAGAGGAATATAACTGCTGTCAATTTCTGCTGGCAAAGATCCAATATGAATAATCGGAATTTTTCCTTCTGGATTCCACTTCTTCGGGGAATATTCAATCAAATCGTAGCCAACAGCAATCACTAAATCCGTTTCTTCAAAAGCACAGCTAATATAATCCCGTTTTTGCAGTCCCGTCGTCCACAGTGCCAAAGGATGAGTGTAAGGAATTACACCTTTGCCCATGAAAGTATTAGCTACGGGAATATTCAATCGAGTAGCAAATTGTGTCAAAGCATCGCTGGCGTTAGCACGGATCGCGCCGTTTCCTACTAAAAGCAGAGGACTTTTAGCCTTAGAAATTGCCACAGCAGCTTTATTCAAGCTTTGGTAAGCGCCAAAAGTTTTTTCGCGGTTGTCTTTGGTGAGCGGATTTCCTTCAGCAGGCATTGCTGCGATGTTTTCAGGTAAGTCAATGTGAACTGCTCCGGGCTTTTCACTTTGAGCTACTTTAAAGGCTTTGCGGACAATTTCTGCCGTCGTGCTGGGGCGAACAATTTGAGCATTCCACTTAGTAACTGGCTCAAACATGGCAACCAAATCTAAATATTGGTGCGATTCTATGTGCATCCTGTCTGTGCCGACTTGTCCGGTAATTGCTATTAAAGGAGCGCCGTCTAAATTGGCGTCAGCCACTCCTGTCATTAAGTTAGTTGCGCCTGGACCCAAGGTGGACAAGCAAACGCCGGCTTTGCCGGTGAGACGACCGTAAACGTCGGCCATGAAAGCCGCGCCTTGTTCGTGACGAGTAGTAATAAATTTAATTGAAGAGTTTCTCAGGGCTTCTAGAATTTCTAAATTTTCTTCTCCGGGAAGTCCGAAGACGTATTCGACGCCTTCATTTTCTAAACATTTCACCAATAGTTGAGCTGTGTTCATTTCCGTTTCTCTCCTCGGTTAATGGGGGTTTTTGGTCTTTTTCAACCGATCGCAAAAATACTATACGGACATTTTTAACCGCAGGTAAACGCAGATAAACGCAGACTTATGTAGATTTGTGCGATCGGTTGATAGAGTGGGAGCTTATTTCACCCACACTGTTTTAATGTTAACAAATTCATGAATTCCTTGGATGCTCAATTCGCGTCCGTAACCGGAGCGTTTGATGCCACCGAAGGGCAATCTCGGGTCGGATTTTACTAAACCGTTGATGAATACCGCGCCGGCCTCTAGTTCGGAAATAAAGCGATCGCTCTCTGAGTTTACTGTAGTCCAAGCTGACGCACCCAAGCCAAAAGATGTGCTATTTGCGAGTTCGATGGCCTCATCGATGCCTGCAACTCGGAATACTAAAGCTACAGGCCCGAAAAATTCTTCTTGACGGGCAGAGGCATTCGGCGGAATGTCTGCCAGAATAGTTGGCAAGTAGAAATTGCCGGTCTTCTCTGACAATGGGTGGCCACCTGTCAGAAGTTTTGCTCCCGATTGGATGCAAGTTTGTACTTGATTGTCCAAGTCTTGGAGGATTGCGGGAGTAGCTAAAGGGCCGATATCGGTTTCGGGAAACATCGGATCGCCTACTTTTAATTGCTCGAATTTTTCGACAAATCCTGTGATAAATTCGTCGGCAATCTCTTCTGCTAAAATAAAGCGTTTGGCGGCGATGCAAGATTGACCGTTATTGAGCATCCGGGATGTCACAGCAGTTGATAAAGCTGCTGCTAAATCGGCGCTGGACATCACAATAAATGGGTCGCTCCCTCCCAATTCCAGCACTACTTTTTTCAAATTTTTCCCCGCATTTGCTGCCAAACTTTCACCCGCTGGTTCGCTACCGGTAAGAGTTGCTGCTTTTATACGATCGTCCGCAACGATATCGGCTACTTTGTCGGCGCCGACTAACAAAGTTTGAAAAACTCCTTCGGGAAAGCCAGCAAGCGTAAAAATTTCTTCGATTTTCAAAGCGCACTGAGGCACGTTGGAAGCGTGTTTGAGCAAGCCGACATTGCCCGCCATCAGTGCTGGCGCCGCAAACCGAAAAACTTGCCAAAATGGAAAATTCCAGGGCATGACGGCTAAAATAGGGCCCAGCGGTTGGTAGCGGACAAAGCTGCTGCTAGCGTCAGTGGTTGCCGGTACATCTGCCATAAATTGAGCGGCATTTTTGGCGTAATACCGACAAACTAAGGCACATTTTTCCACTTCGCCGATCGCAGATTTGAGCGTTTTGCCCATTTCCAGGGTCATCATTTCAGCGTAAATTTCGCGATCGCGCTCCAAGATATCTGCTGCTTTCTGCATCCACAGAGATCTCTGCTCAAACGGCAGTTGGCGGTATTTTTTAAAAGCTTGCTGTGCTAATTCCAGCTTAGCTTCTATCACCTCATCCGCGATCGGCTCAAAAGTTTTCAGCGTTTCTCCCGTTGCCGGGTTGATAGTAGCAATAGCCATTGTTTCATCTCCTGTGTGAAAAACACAAAACTCCCTGCTAGTTTTCAGCCTAGGCAGGGAGTTGTATCAAGGTATTACAAAATAGGAATTTACCGGCCACGTTTTCTTTCAGGTCTTGCCAAGTTGCAAGTGCCGCGATTTGTTTAAATTTCTCTATTTTTAATTATAGTTCAGAGTCTCGATCGCAAATCTTAAGAAAATTTGTCTTTCTGAAATCACGCACAAATCTCAAGAACAGGCGAGGCGGCCTGTTCCACAAAAGTTAAATGTTTTTGTGGGGCGTCCCCCCCGCCCCTGATATCGTTTTCGGTTGCATCGGAATAATAAAATCGAGTCAACAGTTAAAACTCAACCATTCAGTTTTTCGACCCGCCCGTCAACAGTCAACAGTCAAGAGTCAAGAGTCAACAGTCAACTATTCCGGAGGAGTGCAACCGGAATTGATATGACAGCTTTATTCACAACTAATGGTGCAAGATGGATGAAATATCTTGTCGGGTGTCACGCCCGCCTTGCATTCTCAAGAACAGACCCGACGGCCTGTTCCATTACACATTTCTCAATTCCTCTCCCTCAAACAGACTGTTCCTGGACGTAATCCTGCACGTAAGACTGATAGTAATACCTGCTGCCTTTATCGTTATTCGCCACCATTCCCAACAGCGGAATTCCAGCCATTTTTAAATCTTCAAAAGCCAACAACAGCGCCTCCCGCTCAGTTTGATGCAGCCCCACTACCAGCATCAATCCGTTAGTGTGAGCCGCCAACAAATTCGCATCCGCCAAACCTAAAAGCGGTGGAGTATCGTAAATAACTAAGTCAAAATGATTTGACAAAGTTGCCATTAAATGAGGCATTTTTCGGGAAGAAAGCACCTTTGTGGGATCGAGAGGAACCGGGCCGGAAGTTAACACAAACAAATTTTCATCGCGGGGCGATCGCAAAATCAACTGTTGCACATCCACATCATCCGCGATCGCATTGTGCAAGCCTTGCCAATTCGGTAAACCCAGCATTTCGTGTACCTGCGGGCGCCGCAAATCCGCATCAACTAACAGCACTTGCTGGCCCATTGCTGCTGCTGCCCGCGCCAGATTGACTGCTACAGTAGACTTGCCATCAGCTACTTGACAAGAAGTAATTACACAAGAATTGATGGGAGTATCAAGGTTGAGTAAGCGAATATTCGCATTGAGCGATCGAAAAGCTTCTTGAAAAGCATCCGTCGGCATCGGCGAAATTGCCACATCCACCGGGCTTGTCTCAGCAGGAGGAAGTCTCAAAATTTTATCGCTAGCAGGAATTACCCCCAACAAAGGCAGGCGAATCGACTGTTTGACATCCTCTGGAGTTTGGAACACCGTTTTATTTTTAAACCGTTCCGCCAACTGCGCCGCCAGCATACCAAACAGCAAACCAGCCAATCCCCCCAAAGCCAAATTCAAAGGCATAATCGGAGCAACAGCCATCAACTCGCCATTTTTGTAACGCGGAATTTCCGGCTTAGCAATAACTTCCCAAGCCACCTCTTTTTTGCCCACAGCTTCAAGCTGCAAAGCTTGCTGTTTTGCCAGCAAACCATTCAGCGTATTGTTAGTCAAATCCAACTCGCGCTGCAAATCCGAATAGCGCCGCAAAATCACCGGTAATCCTTGAGAGTATTGATTCAACTGCTTAGCAGCTTGTTCCAAAACTTGATTCCGCACGCCCAGCACCTGAATTAAATTAGCAGTACCAATAAACTGCTCAATTAACTTAATCCGAACCGGATCTTGAAAAGCCAGCACTTGCGAATTTACCTTAGCCAAATCAGTTCCCAGAACCTGTTGGGCTTCTTTCTTCAATAAAGGAATCAGGTTTTTGCGCTGTTCTCGCAACAATTGCATTTGCGGAGTTTCGTCTGTAAACGTAGCCGAGTTAATCGCAATTTGCCCTTCTAATTGCTGCAATTGAGTCAGCATCGCTTGATAGCGGGGAGCTTGACTCAGAGCCGAGGCCATCAGCGCTTGCTTCTGGTTCAGTCCGAGCTGATTTTGCAGATTGGAATAGAGCAATCTCTGCTGATTGAGCTGCGTTTGCGCGTCCAATCTTTGCGTTTGAAGTTGGCTGATTTGCTGCGCGAGTTGTTGGGTTTGAATTTGCGGATCGATGAAATTGTACTGCTGCCGCAACTTTTGAATTTCTGTTTGCAGAGCTTGTTGACGCTTTCGCTGGTTGGGAATTTGCGATTTCACAAAATCCAGAGTCTGACTAATTTGAGTTGTGGTATCTTGCACGCTGTAGTTGCGGTAGCCAAGCGCAACTTTTTCCAAAACAAACTGAATTTTTTTCGGGTCATAATCCCGATATCTAACTTCGATAATCTTGGTATTTTTGAAGCGATTAATTGACAGCCTGGTTTCTTGAGAAAACGGCAAATTATCTGCTTTTTGGTTCAAGAGATAGCTGTAATTTATTTCGGGATACTTAGCCTGCAACTGTTTAATAATCGGCGACATTACTTGCGGGCTTTGCAAAACTTGAATTTGGGATTCGTAGTCAAAACCGCCCTTTTCTTCGGTCGCCGGGGCCGCTGGTTGCAGTTTCAGCTCACCGGAGTAGATTTTTGCTAAAGTATTTTGCGTAACCGCGGGTTCTACTAATAATTGAAAGCGCCCTTCGTACTCGTTTTTTTGATTCAGTGTCCAGGCGAAAACCCCGGTGGTTACTGCCGCTGCTACGCCGATGACTAAGATAGAGCGACTGCGGCAAACTTCCCAAAAACTTAACTCTTCTGCCTCGGTTTTCTCTCTGCCTAAAAATTGATCTTCTGCATAAAGCCCGGAAGAAATTTTTTGCAGATCAGCGGCTTTTTTATGATTAAACAGTGCTACTTGAGATTGTTTCCCTGGTTTCATTTGATTTCTACAACTTATTAGTTTAAACGTCTGTACCGCTGGCGGAGTTTCAGGAAACCTGTTGATTCCTAGATATTTCATTACCAAACCGCTATTTTTTCTAGAAAGCGGGTTTCTGACGTGTTAATGCCAGTCTATTCAAATCACCGAAAAATATCGAACAACCGAAATATTCCTAACAGCGGGCTGAGAGGAGCAAGAGTCCCCCCTACATTATCCGAGAACGTAGCGCGACCCGATCTCCTTACCATAATTACATCATTATTTTTTAGTTTGGGATTAGTTTCTTCATTGGCAGTTGCAGAAAAATTAACCTTAACAGTTAGCTGGGAAACTGTGCCGTTAGGATTGAGGCGAATTAAATCCACCGAATCCATTTGAGCGCGCGCTTTATTAAAACCTCCCGCTGCTACGAGCGCTTGATTTAAAGTAGTGTTGGGAACCACCGCAATCGCTCCTGGCTTCACGACTTCTCCCACAATGTTCACCTTAATCGTATCAGGTGAAAAATTAGAATTAGCCACTTGTTCATCTTGGGTTCCCTCGATATCTTCGGCTTTGGGAACGATTACCGTATCTCCCTGTTGCAGCGCTAAATCTTGGGATACATCTCTCCCTTCCAAAAGTTGCCACAAATTCACATTAATAATTTGCTCTGTACCCGCCCGTGTCAGGCGGCGAACTTGTATTTGTCTGATATCAGCTACCGGCGTAATGCCGCCGGCCATTTTAATTGCCCTCGTTACAGTTTGCTGCAAAACTGTTTCCCCGCTGTTGGTTTCGCTGGCAGCAAACAAACCAGAATTTTCACCCATTTCATTCTCTTGTACCCTACTTTGAGCCTCTTTTGCCAAAGTATAAGTACCGGGGCGAGTTACTTCGCCCACCACAGCAATATTAATTGGTTGAGTGCTTTGTCCGGTAATGTTAGCTACTGCTAAAGTCGGTGCTTCTTGGCGGTTGAGGCTAGTTACAGTGGGAATGAATATAGTATCGCCGTCGCGCAAAGTCATATCTGCTCGCAAATCGCCGTTTTGCAATAATTCCCACAAATCCACACTAATAATTTGTTCAGGTGCGTTGCGCTGGGGGCGGCGGATTTTGATTTGCCGCACGTCTGCTGACTGCGTAATTCCGCCGGCCATTCGCAGAGCCCGCGATATCGTTGGCATTTGAGTTCCCATTTGCTCTGCTGTGCCTCCGGGGCCTGCTGCTGAGGATATTGTATAGGCTCCGGGGCGGTTAATTTCGCCCGCGATCGCAATTTGCAAAGGACGCGCTGCCAGCAGTTTGAGGGTAATCCAAGGACGTTTGAGGTATTTGCCGTATTTGTCTTTAACAGCATTAGAAGCTTGTTCTAGGGTCATCCCGTACACCGAAACGCTGCCAATTAACGGCAAACTCAGGGAACCGTCGGCCTGTACTTGGTGTTGACCGTTGGGCCCGCTGTATTCTGGGACGTTGAAGATGTCCATTTGGATACGATCGCCCGCGCCTAAAGTGTAAACTTCCGATCGTACACTTGAAGGTTCACTTGCCGGAATCGCCGGAAATCCCTGAACAGGAGGCATGGGTACGGGAACAGCAGAACCAGGAGGAGGAGGAGGAGGAGAGAAAGCAGGAGGAGGAGGCAAAAACTGAGCCATCCCCGGAGATGAACCTGCAGCCAGCGCTGACACTGTTAAAAATTTGACCGTGAAACCTTTGACAGTATTGAATTTTGAATAGTTTTTGCTCACCATCGCCTTTTGCCCCTATCCGCTTCCTACCCCGCCACCATCAAATGTAACCCAACTCTTCTAACTTGCTTAGAACTTTTTTAACACTCTCTTCCACAGTTTCTCGCTCTGTGTAACAAATAATCTCAGGATTGAGCGGTTCTTCATAAGGATCGTCAATTCCCGTAAAACCCTTAATTTCTCCTGCTCTGGCCTTAGCGTATAGTCCCTTGACATCGCGACCTTCGCACACTTCTAACGGCGCGGTGATATATACTTCAACAAAATTGGGCTCCATTGCTCTAATTTCGTCGCGAATTGCTCTGTAGGGGCTAATAGCTGCAGTCATTACGGCTACTCCATTGCGGCTCAGCAGGTGAGCTACAAATCCAATCCGCCGAATATTAGTATCTCGGTCTTCTTGGCTAAATCCCAAACCTTTTGACAAGTTGGTGCGAACGACATCTCCATCCAATATTTCAACTTTGCAACCTCTTGCCTTCAATTCGGGTTCCAGAGCTTTGGTGATAGTTGTCTTGCCGGAACCGCTCAGCCCGGTGAACCACAAAATAAAACCTTTTTCCATTTTCAGCCGTTTATTAGTAACTCGGAAACTTTTAAGACGTAAAACTTTATAGATGCTGTTCCCTTTTTTCTATTATCGTTATTCGCGCTGTCAAATTGCAAATATTTGCGCGCACACAATGACAAATCAAAAGTTGCGATCGCTCATGCAGTCATTTAGTAATAAAAGTGTGCGCTCGTTGTATAATTCCCCATTTATTATTTGTCAAGTCTTTACAAAGTAAAATTCACTTCGCGATCGCCAACGCCGAATATCTATCCGTAGCGCCCCGATTGCCTTAATCTAAAATCTAAAATGGTATTGCCCATGTCTTCGGTCTTAAAAGCAGATGTTTTGGTAGTCGGTGGCGGCACCGGCGGCACCGCTGCAGCCGTGCAAGCCGCCCGCCGAGGTGCCAAAACTATTTTAGTAAGCGAATTCCCCTGGCTGGGAGGAATGCTGACTGCAGCAGGCGTTTCTGCCCCCGATGGCAATGAATTAGCAGCTTTTCAAACCGGTTTGTGGGGCGCATTTTTGCGGGAACTCCAGCAGCGACAGCCGGGAGGTTTGGATTGGGGCTGGGTAAGTTTTTTTACTTACGATCCCCGCATCGGTGCTGAAATTTTCGCTGATTGGGTTAAATGTTTGCCGAACTTACACTGGATTTCGGAACAAAAAGCTCACGATGTGCTGTATGAAGGAGATCGCATTTATGGCGTTCAATTTGCAGATTTTACGGTTTCGGCCAAAATCACTTTGGATGCAACGGAATTGGGAGATTTGCTGGCTTTAGCGGAGGTTGGACACCGCTGGGGTTGGGAATTCCAAGCCGAGTGGGGAGAACCCAGCGCGCCGGCTGCGTCTAATACTCTCACAGAGAGCTATTCGGTGCAAGCTCCGACTTGGGTGGCCATCATGCAGGATTTTGGTAAAGGTGGGGCCGGCCCAGAAATTCCCGCGCCGCCTGTTGAAAATCCCGATCAATTTATCGGTGCTTGGGACAGTTACACTCCCGAACAATTTCTCAATTACGGCAGGCTTCCGGGCGGATTGTTGATGATTAATTGGCCGATTCGAGGTAATGATTATGGTGAAGGGGTCGATCGACTCATTAAATCTGAAGCATCTCGACAAGAATTCCTGCAAGAAAGTGTGTGGCACACTCAAAGTTTTGCCCGCTTCATTCAAACGGAACTCGGCCCCCGCTACGGCTTAGCACAGAACATTTTCCCGATGTCCACGATCGACAATCAACAAAATTCTTCCCTTCTTTCTTCCTTTGCCTTACATCCTTATTACCGAGAAAGTCGGCGCTTGCGAGGGATAAGTACAGTCAGAGAACAAGATATTTTGCCTATTGCCGGTGGAAGAGTCGCGAAGTTGCCGATAAATTATCAGGGCATTTGTGAAACAATTGCGATCGGGAATTATGCCAACGACCACCACTACCCCAGTGGCGACATTCCCTTGCAGCCAAAATCCATCCGCTGGGGGGGCCGCTGGACGGGAACTCCGTTTACCATTCCTTACAGCGCCCTAATTCCTGCGAGTACAGACGGTTTGCTAGTCTGCGAAAAAAATATTTCCGTCTCTCACATCGCCAACGGTGCAACTCGCTTGCAACCGACGGTAATGAATATTGGACAGGCGGCGGGGATGGCGGCGGCTTTGTGCGCGGAATCTGGATGTCAGCCGCGAGAGTTGCCGGTGAGAGTTTTGCAGGAAGCTTTGCTGCAAGATTCCGAGGCGAGTGCGGCAGTTATTCCTTTATTTAATTTGACACGGGGGCGATCGGACTGGCTCGATTGCCAGCGCTATTATCTCGATCGGCCTGAAGCATATCCCGCCAGCGGCGAATGTGAGGAGTCAGTAGAGAAACCAAGCAGTCAAACAGCAAATACCCACAGCCAATTTTCTGGCATTTTCCGCCGCCTCGGCGAACAAGACTGGACACTAACGCTGACAAGCCCTGCATCCTTAGCCGGTCAAACTTGGCAACTCGTGACTTTGGACTCGGAAACCGACAGATTTTTACACAATTGCGAAACCGAAAAGCCTCTGACAGTATGGGGCAGGCTGAATTCGGCAGGCGCTTGGCTGCTGGCGGGAGCAGTAGAATTGAAGACGTAAGGTTTTTTGCACAGATCCGAAAATTGCACAGATATCTATCCTGATCGATCGGGGCAAGTCCGTATCACGTAATAGACACTGACACGGATACTACCCATGCAAACCTACACTGCAATTGCTTTACTGAGCCTGTTGGGCATTACCTTGAGTGCCAGCGCCGCTCAAGCTTTTGAATCTTCGCTCCCCATTGTCGCAACTGCCACCGCCCAATATATGTTGTCAGCCCAAACTCAACAAAAGGGTGAGCGCGGTCCTGAGAGGGGCAGCGGACGCAGAAATTTTACTGAGCCTAATGTTTACACTCATCCGCTACAAGATTTCTAATCGCACTGGACGCAAGTGATTACCACAACTGAGTTGCTTCGGGCCGTTCATTTGAGCACTCGATCGGATTTTCTGGGATTCTAGTTTTTCAGGTTAAGCGACAACTGCACTTTTTGTGGACAGTTCTGAGGAGATTCTTTTTTGTGTGATAAATGTTAGCATATAAACGGGGAACCGCCATCTGCCTAGAGATAGATTCTAGTATGTGGCGGTTTTGTATTGAAAACGCTTCAATTAAACAGTAACTAACCACAGGCCTCCGATCGTCTGGGTTTTTGAACCGATATCCCTCGCGATCTAAGCCTTATTTTGGCATTGCACAATTTGAGGACGATTCTTGTGGGGTATCCCGCCTGCTGTGAAAATACAGCAGACGGCCTACGAGATCCCATCCCACAAAACCATCAAAATTTTCCCCCAATTATGCAACAGCCTTATTTTAGTCGATCGAACTTGGTTTCGGCATCCATGACTATTCAAGAATTAGGAGCTCGGAGTCGCCTCAAATTCCTGGGAGCGCAACAGTTATTTACCTTCTCCCCCCCACAGGTAGGGTTTAATTTTCAACGGCTGCACTATAATAAACGTGCGATAACTAACTTATATAGGTAAACTGTCAGCGCAGAGGGTGCAGCAATCTACTTAAATTGGCCACCAATAAGAACCACTTATGCGGTGTGGATAGCCTTTAAGCCCATGCCCCTGTTACCTCAGGGAAATTAACTAACCTGAATATTAGGGTAGCTGGCAAGCTTTCCGGCGACAGTCGGCTATGCTTGATTCGGCGCTCTCGCAATAATTTAATGGAGGATAACAAAATGCCTCCTAATTTGGCTATTTCGGGGATAGTGATGAAAAATGACTCTTTGGATCTGGTCAAAAGCCTCAGCCCTAGTGCAATGGATCAGATCATGCTATATCTGGCGTTTAGCGCCATGAGAACCAGTGGGCACAGGCACGGGGCGTTTCTAGACGCGGCCGCAACGGCGGCTAAGTGTGCCATTTATATGACTTATATGGAGCAGGACAACAACCTGCGGATGACCGGACACTTGCATCACATTGAGCCTAAACGAGTGAAGGTGATTGTTGAAGAAGTCCGGGAAGCTCTGACTCAGGGAAAACTTCTGAAAATGTTGGGTTCGCAAGAACCTAGGTATTTGATTCAGTTTCCTTATGTCTGGTTAGAACAGTATGGTTGGATGCCGGGACGCCCTCGCATTCCGGGAAACAATTTGACTGTAGATGAAAAAAAATATCTCGAAGGCAAGATTCCTCCGAATCCGCCAGACGCTCAACTGATCAATTCTTTTCAGTTTATGGAATTGATAGAGTTTCTGCACAGGCGATCGCAAGAAGATATGTCTCCAGAAAGGCGAATGCCTTTGAGCGAAGCTCTAGCAGAACACATTAAGCGGCGCTTGATCTATTCTGGGACAGTTACTCGTATTGATTCTCCTTGGGGAATGCCGTTTTATGCCCTCACTCGCGCTACTTACTCTCCCGCAGAGCAGGAAGAGCGAACATTTACTATGGTGGAGGATACGGCTAGATATTTCCGGCTGATGAAGGATTGGGCGGAAAAACAACCGAATGTGATGCGAATTATGGAGACTTTGGATATTCCGCCGGAACGCCTCGACCAAGCCCTTGAGGAATTAGATGAAATTATTCGCAATTGGGCTGATCGCTATCACAAGCGGGGCGAACCGACGATGATTTTACAAATGGTTTTTGGACCGCAAGACGACGCTTAGTTTGATTAACTATTAATCATTAGTCATGAGTTGATTGCGGGAGACTAATGACTAATGATTAATAGCTGATAGCTCGCGAGGCAGACACCGGGTTTCTGTGGAAAAATACTGCGTTAATGCCTTGAATTATCGTAATAAACCCGGTTTCTTAGGTCGCAAATGCGTCCAGCATTAATTAAGCTAAAAAAGCTCTCCAGGTGGCCGCTAAAACGATCGCTGCGATCGCTCCTATGAGTGTATTAAAAAAATTTACCACCTCGTTTGTCAGCCACTCGAACTTTGATTGCACCGTCGCCCCAATCACGCTCTCGATGTTCGTGGCAATAAAAGCTGAAATAACACAAAAAACAATTCCTGTCAAGTCTATTAAACCAACGGTCCAACTCAAAAGTGCGATCAGAATTGAGCCGACAATACCTGCGATCGTTCCTTCCAAACTTACGGCCCCTTCCGTACCCCTAGGTACAGGCTGCAAGCTGGTAATCAAAAAAGTCCGTTTGCCGTAAGCTTTGCCGATTTCGCTAGCGCAGGTATCGGAAAGTTTAGTGCAAAAACTCGCCGCGTAACCCAGCAATAACAGGGAAATAGCATCTTGTGGCACAGACATCTTGCCTGTCTCTCCTAAAATAGATAATGCCAAAACTCCCAAAGCGCAAAGAGTAGCGGTTAAAGCCGAACCCCAGACATTTTCCGGGCCTCGAGCGCCTGAACGCTTTTCCGCTATGCCTTCTGCTTCTTTTTGGGCTTTGCCGATGCGGGTAACTCCCGATCCGACAAGAAAGTAAAACATCACCACAGCATAGCCTTGCCATCCCAAACACCCCCAAATGAGCACGCCCAATACCCAGCCGTGAAATTGGCCAGCGGGAGTGAGCAATTTTTTAGGAGCAATGGTGGCGATCGCGAGTAAAACTGTATTTAGGGCGATCGCCACCAACCAAGGATTAGACCAAGATAAATAATTAAAGAACAATTCTGAATTCTGCATTTAGTACCTCCATGAACCAAGTCTTATTTCATCTTGCCTTCCCCGTGACCGATATTGCCCAAACAAAAGCGTTCTACGTAGACGGGCTCGGCTGCGAACTAGGTCGCGAATCGCCTAATTCTGCGATTATGGGTTTGTGCGGCCATCAAATTGTCGCCCACGTCAGCCGCGAACCTTTGACGCCTCAGCGAGGCATCTATCCCCGGCATTTTGGGTTAATTTTTACTTCCGAAGCTGACTGGGAAGCGTTGCTAGAAAAAGCCCAGCAAAACAACTTAAATTTCTATCAAGAACCGAGACGGCGATTTGTCGGTTTGCCTACAGAACACCGTACTTTTTTCTTAGAAGACCCTTTCCACAATATACTTGAGTTCAAGTATTATTGTGAAGCTGAAGCAATTTTTGGTCGCAGCGAATACGCTGAAGTTGGGGATGCTGTTTGATATTTAGTCCGGTAGCGATTTGCATCCTGTGGGGGCGGGTTTAGGAAATTGTTGGTTTTAGGCAATTACTGTAGGTCAAACCTGCCCTACAAAAGTTGACATTATACAAGAATGAATCAAACGGTCAATCATGAACTTTCAAGGGTTCTGAAAGTGCTTCAGCGACAGCTTTTAAACTGCTGGAACTTCTCGCCATCATGGCATGGGCGAAAACAGACAATTTTACTTCTTTGGCAGCAGCTATTTGGGAACTAGAAGCAGGTACAATGATGAAATCCCAATCTGTCCAAATCGAAGTAAAATTGAGCTTTTGCAACAAGGCAGCATCTCGATTTAAATCTTCTAAAAAAGCACTGCCAGGACGCATTTGAACGCAGCCTTTTCCCCAGAGAGTATAAGCCATCCAAGTACCGCTGTGAGGAGAAGATATGGCAATAAAGCGCTGGACTCGGTTAATCCCGCCTAACCTTTGCAGGTAGTAGCGAGTTACTAAACCGCCCATGCTCAATCCTACTATATCTAAATGTTGTTCTGGTGCAAATTTTTTGTCTATATAATCTGCTAGTTGTTGGGCTAATTCGTCTATGCTGGCATTGCCCCAATGAGGCGAGAGATTGAGGGTGTAAACTGACCATCCCAGTTGAGTTAGGTAGGCAGACATTTTGTAAAAAATTCCCGATTTGCGGAAGATTCCGTGAATTAGCAAGACGGGGTTGCGACTGAAATTGCTATTCATTTTTAAGTGGAAATTTTATTTTCAATAGGTGCTTTTAGTTCTTCAATTAATGCGTTAATACTTTGGGGTTCTGTTACCATTTGGCGGTGCAGCAAAACGTTGACTTTAACTTCTTTACCTACTGGCATTTGGGAGCTGTTCGCCGGTACAATCATTATGTCAAATGGGGTCCACATTGATGTAAAGTTTATGCGTTTGAGCATTGTCACATCTTGATTTAAATCGCGCAGCAAGCCACTATCGGGGCGCATATCCAGGTATCCTGGTAGGCGTAGGGAATAAGCGGTGAGGGTGCCGTGGTGGGGGGAAGATAGGGTGATGAAACGCTGTACGCGGTTGATTCCTCCGAGTCGCTGGACGTAGTAGCGACTGACGATGCCACCCATGCTGTAGCCTACTATGTCTAAAGGCTGTTGTGGATCGAAGGTTTCAGAGATGTAGTCTGCGAGTTGCTTGGCCAGTAAGTCGAGCCCGAGGCTGCCGTCGTTGGGGGTTAGGTTGAGGCTGTAGACTGACCATCCGAGTTCGGTGAGGCGGGCGGACATTGTGTTGAAAATAATCTTTGTGTCCCAGATGCCGTGTAGGAGGATGACCGGATTGCGATCGAGCGAACTGTTCATTTTGCTGGAAAATTGCTTGGTGATTACAGCATAAATCACTCCCCTAGGGAGTTTTACCACTACTAGGACAGCTAGTGAATCGGATCGAGGTACGATCGACAATTAGTGGGAATCGCTAACAAATTCTGAGATACTTGTAAATAAGTGCAAAGCAAGGCTAGTATTTATACTTAAAATTTGCTTTGATGAGGTAGCTTAAATACAGCCAAATGTAAATTTTGATTAAGAAATGTAGACAAAGGTTGCTCTAGCTCGTAATCTAACTTTGTTGACAAGCTTGTACAAATTTCTCTAAAAGAACAAAAGGAGTAAGTCTAATGTTTGGTTTTATCAAAAATTTCTTCGGGGGTATTTTCGGATTTTTCGCCAGACTTTTGGGCTTGAAAAAGTCAGAATATTTCCTAGATTTGGGCGAATCTGGAGCTAAGGAACCAGCAAAAGTTGCGCCTGCGAAGGCTGAGCCTGTTGCGATCGCACCGGCAAAAGTTGAGTCTGAGAAGTCTGAGAAGTCTGAACCTGCTAAAAAGGCTAAGGTAGAGAAAAAGTCTAAGAAAGAAAAGGAACCAGTCGCTAGCGTTCCTGCTAATACTCCGGAACCCGTGAAGGTACCTGCAGTGGCAGCAACTAACGGAAAAGTGCCGAGTCAAGCTGAACCGAATCGGACTTTTGCTCCTAATAATTTAATGCCGACACCAAATGGAAGTCGTCGAACCCCTGGCCCCAGCATGAACAATTTCCGGGAAATGGCTCGTCAGGTGAAAACGAAATAGGAAGTTGGGAATTGATAATAGGGAATTGGGCATTGGATAACTCCAAATGCTGGGGTTAAAAATAAAAAAAATGGCATTCCTCATTTTTAATTTTAACTCTTTATTCTATTCCCTATTTTTTTCATTTCTGAGGAAGGCTAATCCGCTATATAGCTGAAAAGCTGAGTCCCAAGGAGTTTCGGATTTGCGCTCGACTTCTATATGAGATTCGATCTTGCTCAACATATTAGTGTAATCGAGCACTGTCTCGGCAAAGGGCGTAAATTCTGACCAAACTGTAACGTCAAGCTGGCGATCGAATATTTCCAGTAAGTGATTCCAGTTAATTCGGGTGGTACTTTGAGGAATTTGTTGAGAGTTTTTGACTCTGGATGTTTTGTTTTTGGGGTTCGGTGAAGTGGGGATCTCAGCCGAAGCTTTGGTGAAATCAACTCCTTGTTGAAATTCGTAACTTTGGTCGCAAATTCGCAGAATGCAGTTTCTGCTGGGAATGTGTAAGTCACAGATTTGAGCGTAATCTTGCCTGATTTCTCGGTGGCGAAATTGCTCCTTTCTTCGGTTGGGGGAGTAGTCCATGACTTCGATGAACATCGGCAACAAGCCTTCTACTCTTTGGGTAACTTCTGACCAGTTAAATTCGATCGCACCGAGTCGATCGAGTTGATCTTTGCAAACAACGGCTGGGGAAGAGAGAGACTGGAAGTGCTGCACTCGGAAGATTTGGATTTTTTGAATATCGCTTAGGGTTGCCCAAAATACGGGAATGGCGGCTTTGAGGAGTTCTTGACCGTAAATTCGGAGTTCGGCGATGGGGCCAGTTTTGTAGAGTCTCCAGCCGCGGCTTTGGATTTGCATCCGGGTTGTGTAGGCGTCGATTTTAAAGATTCTGCTGATATTTTGAATGGCGGCGGGTTTGTTTTCGGGACTCACGGGTTCGAGGATGAGGAGTCCGGGCTCGAGGTTGCTGGGGTCGTTTTTGGCGGTTTCTATGGCTTGTTGGCGGAGGTTTTGTTGTGCGGTTTCAATCCGTTGAATAGCTTGGCGGGTCTGGGAGACGATTTTGGGGTTGGTGATGTCGCGGAGTATTTGTTTATAGGTTGTTTGCGCTTTTTCGAGGTTGTTGGTGAGTTCGTAGTAGCGGGCGATATAGTATTGTACCCACGGATTTTCGGGGGATTCTTTTTGTAGTTGTTTGATGAGTTGGGCAGCTTGTTTGTAGTTTTTACCCTCTAGGGCGGCGGCTATTTGGTTGATGTCTGTCATGGCGGTTGTGGCAATGGCGTTATTTCTATCTTGGCTGATGTTTGGTTGGTTTAGCTAGTGGTTAATAACTTTGGCTTTTTTTTGTTTGGGATTTTGGGCTGTTGGGAAAAGTTAAGATTTGGATTTTTTAACCGCAGATGTATGCGGATGAACGCGGATGAACGCGGATGTGTAGAGAGGGATGTTGAGTGGATGTGAAAATAAATATAAGTCAAAGTTGATTGGAATTAATGCTTAAGCTGTAGGAACCTTTGCTTGTACGATCGCCTCCTTTAACAACTATTTTATAAGTGCCGTTACTAGGCAATTTTACGGCGATTTGAGACTCTCGGCGATTCTGGGAGTTACCTGCAGTTTGGGCAATATTTTTGCCGCTGGTGTCGAACAGTGTTATGTTGTGGTCGAATCCTCTGCTTTTGAGGTCGATCGTAATAGATTGACCTGCCCGTCCTTGAAAGTTGTGTTGGCGTGATTCGCCGTCTGTGAGGGTTCCCCGCTGCTGTAGGATGGAAAGGGAGGTGAGTTTTGGGCGATCGACATTGCTCAATTCTAAGCCGTAATTTGTCACTGGTGCTTCGGGGCCGTTTCCTTCTCTGACTGCGATGATAAAGGCTGTTTTGTTGTTGGGGTCTCGGACTATTTTGTCAATAAAATTGGCTTGTATTTTTTGTTCATTTATAGGTTTTGGTTGATTAAAATTTGGCTTAGATATACAGAGAAGTACGCCTCCATCTTGATAGCGGGCGGCGTATAACCAGTAGTTTTGACCGTTAGTTGTAAATTCGTTTCTGCTAAAGATAGTGAATCTTTCAAGTTGCGGTAGTTGCTGGTTACGGTTACAATTTTTATCGATGTATATTTCGTTGACTGATGGCGGTCGCTGGGCGAAGACTGCTGGGACGAGGGTGGTTGCAATTGCTGAGATGATGCTGAGGGTGAAGGGCGAGCGGCTTTTCATAAATACTTTTTTCTCTTTATTCTTGTCAGGTGTTGTACGGTATACTTCCTATTTTATCTTTGTTTTAAATAGTTTTCTAATGCCGCAGTGCGCTGTTTAGTCATGCGATCCAAACATTCACTCAGGAAACCTCCATAACCCGTACCGCCACGATTTTTATAAACTTCAAATTCACAGGTTTTATCTCTTAACTTAATCCACCCTAATTGGGCTTCTGAAAGTAGCGCCCGCTCTTCGCCACTCAATTGAGAAATCAGTTGTTTGTAAACCTCGTTTAGCCGTTTATCCGAGGCTTCGTAATTCAACCGAATACAAGTTCTGACTTGTGCATCTCCTTGCGGGCGATCGCAATTAATCTGTTGAGCAATGGGAAAAATCGGAGATTGTGCAGAAACTGATTGTGTACCGAAAATTGCCAAAAGCGCGCTCGACCAAAAGAGCGATCGATTTTTCCTCAACTCTATTTTCATTCCCCGTCAACCCACCTATCCTATCAATTCTTTATTATTTGTTGATATTAGCACTTCTCAAATGCCGCGCCAACTAAAGATAAAGCCACAATCGGAGCTGTCACCGCTCTTAAAATTCTACTACCCAAAGAAACAGCTTCAAAACCAAATTCTATCGCCTTTTTCACCTCCCGCTCCGTCCATCCACCCTCCGGGCCAATAGCTATGACAATCGATAATTCTCCGCCATCTTGCTCCCCCCTTTGTACGGGCAGTCCCCCCGTGTCCGTCCTAAACTGGGGCGGACCCAAACCGACTAAACAATCCCACAAATGCGGATTTTCCCCGCGAGCAACACAGATAAATCGATTTTTTTGACCGCAATCTTTCACAGCAAAATCAAACGAAATAGGCTCTAAAATCATCGGCAAAATTTGACGTTCCGACTGTTCCGCCGCCTCCGCAGCAATTCTCCTCCACCGCTCAACTTTTTGATCGCTTGGTTTGAGCAAAGTTCGATCGCTCGTTACCGGCACAATACTTGCTACACCCAACTCCGTCGCCTGTCTCACAACCTCGTCAAAGCCGTTTCCCTTGGGCAAAGCCGCCATCAAAGTTACTTCCACTGGTAGCTCCCTGTTCACAGAAATCTCCTCTGCTATTGAGGCAAATAACCCGGTTTCCTGGGCTTCTAGGACTGCTAACCACCAATGCCCTCGGCCGTCCATCGCAATAAATCGATCGCCCCCTTGCAAACGTAGCACTCGATTTAAATAATGCTGCTGTTCTCTAGTTAAGTCGATTTTGCGATCGCAAATTTGAGTGTCAGTAACTGCTAATCTTTGTAATTGAGCCATTGGATTTTAAATTGCTCTTTCCCTAATATGTTTTTTTATTTAACCGCAGAGAACGCAGAGAACGCAGAGGAAGAGAAAAAGAGAAGAGATGGACAGGCGGAGTTTCAACCGCTAAAAAACAATAAAGGCAGAGCATCTACAACCGGAATTATCTTACAAATTCAAGTTTTTTCTGCAAATGCTCTGCCTTTATATTATTTTTGCGTGAGTTTTATTTGATGCGAGCAAAAATCGACAATTGAAAATCGGCTTATGCTTCCTCCTTAATCTTTTTTAAATAAGTAGAAATCGCTTCTGTAGCTAGCTGTGTAATGGGCTTGCCCTGACGGGCTGCTTCTTCCTTGAGCTCGTTGTAGATTTCATCGCGGACGCTAATTCGACGGCGGACTTTGCCACCGCCAGCAGTGGCAGTCTCGTTCCCGTCATCGTTACTAGACGTAACTTCTAATTCATTTATCTCAGTTGTCATCGAGTCAGCAGATTGGTAGTTGGTTACAAATTGACGGATAGATTCTAACCCGACGCGATCGCAAAAATTGCCAAAACTCTCGCTCAGTTGCCGTTTTTGCTTGAAATAAACAAAAATCGGCTCCAGAAAAGCTTCAAAATCCTTGACGTGCAGCTTTTCCTCAATTGGTTTTGCCAGCCGCGTTTGGTCGGGAGAACCGCCCAGCCAAATCTGGTAGGATTCCGGCGAACTCCCGACAAACCCCAATTCTGCCATATAAGGGCGGGCGCATCCATTTGGGCAACCAGTCATCCGCACCACTAAATGCTCGTCTTGCAAGCCAACTTTGGTCAAAAGTGCCCGAATCCGCTCTAAAATGCTCGGCATCACGCGCTCCGATTCGGTAATCGCTAACCCGCAAGTCGGCATTGCTGGACACGCCATCCCATAACGCACCAATGGGTCTATTGCAGTTTCCCGCTGAATGCCACATCGATCGAGTATTCCCTGAATTTCCTGTTTGATATCCGGCGAAATATCGTAAATCAGCACGTTTTGGTGTGGCGTCGCCAGTACCGGCAAGTTGTACTTCTGCACAATTTCCCGCAAAGCAGTTTTTAGCTGAAATGAACCTTCATCCTTGATCCGGCCATTATCCACAGAAATGCCGACAAACAGCTTGCCGTCTCCTTGGTCATTCCAGCCCAAGAAATCAAAATACTTCCACTCAGGCAGCGGTTTAAATGCTTCTAGCGGCTTGCCAAAATATTCTGCTACTTTTTCGCGGAACCACTGTACGCCTTTGTCGTTAATCAGGTACTTCAGCCGCGCGTGCCGTCTGTCTGTGCGATCGCCGTAATCTCTTTGGGTTGCTACAATTGCCTTAACCAAATGGTAAACATCATCCTTGGCAACATAGCAAATCTCATCCGCAACCCGTGCAAAAGTCTCTTCTTTGTTGTGAGTGCGGCCCAAACCGCCGCCAGCAAACACGTCAAAACCTTGCAACTCGCCAGCTTCATTGGTAATTACCACCAAGCTCAAATCCTGAGAGTACAAGTCAATTGAATTGTCTCCCGGCACGGTAACGGAACACTTGAACTTGCGCGGCATATAATGCTGCCCGTAAATCGGTTCTTCTTTGTCGTCAAATGTTGTGCCGTTGCGGTTGGACTGTCTGGCAGCTTTCACTGCGGGGTCTTCTTCCGCCGAAACAGCCTTTTCCCCATCCAGCCAAATTTCGTAATAAGCACCGGTTTGCGGTGTCAGCAAATCCGCTACATTATTGGCGTATTGGAGCGCATACTTGTATTCTGGGCGATTTTTGTACGGTGCTGGCGGTGCCATGACGTTGCGGTTCAAGTCGCCGCAAGCTCCCAAGGTTGACCCCATATTTTTAATAATTGAGGAAAACACTGCTTTAAGATTTTTCTTCAACACGCCGTGCAGTTGGAAACCTTGGCGCGTTGTAACTCGGATCGTGTGGTTGCCGTATTCTTCAGATAGCTTGTCTAAGGCTAAGTATAATTGCGGCGGAGTGAACCCGCCGGGATTGCGGGTGCGGAGCATGAACTGATAATCTTTTTCTTGTCCTTTAACTCGATTGTCGCGGTTGTCTTGCTGGTACGATCCGTGAAATTTGAGAATCTGAATCCCGTCTTCGGTGAAGTGGGTAGTTTCTTGTAACAGTTCAGTCGCAACGGGTTCTCGTAAATAGTTGCTGCGTTCTTTGAGACCTTCTGCTTTAGAGGGCTTGCGCGCAACAGGGGTTGAAGGGGAAGATGTGATCATGGGAATGTATAGTGCCAGTTATAATTAGATACAGCCGATCGAATATTTCTTGACAATTTGACACTTGACAAATTTGCACTTGACAAATCTCCTCAGAAATGCTGTGTCGGATCTGTTGACAACTCGGTTAACAACTAAGTTAATAACGGTAATCCGCTAGGAATTCTGATGGTGCTTAATTGTAACACGATCGAACCCGGCCTGAAAAATTGTAATTAAGAGTTTATACTTTGGTTCGCTTAAGTGTACGAAACTTTAGAAATAATTAACCTCAACCTTTGAAACTATGTCACTGTATGACGAAGACACCTTTGTGGTCTTAGAAACAAACCAGTCAGAGCAGTTTTTGACGGCAGCGGAACTGTTAGAAAAGCTGAAAGCCGTATTAACCGAGGAACACGAAGATTTGCCGCAGGACGTGCAAAAAATATCTGGGGTGGAAGATCAAGCTAAGTATTTGATTGGTACTTATTGTGAATTAGATGTCGGGGCTGGAAAATTTTTGCAGTGGTATGCAGTGCGCTTGGAAAAGTAATTTTGGGAATGCGGAACTGCGAATTGGGCACTTATACTGAGCGTAGTCGAAGTATCGGGCATCGGAAATTCGGAATTGGTAACAGTTAGCAGTTAACAGTCAAAAGTCAACAATTCTTCAATTCTTCAATTCTTCAATCCAAAATCTAAAATCCAAAATCGGTTAATCTTCCAACTGTTGAACCGATGATACTTCAACTGCGGTAACATCGATCGTACCGGGCGGTGTCAAGCGACTAAAATGACCTTCCTCTATTTTCAGAGGTTCGCCACAGTTCGCACACTGAAACTGAGTTTGATTTAAAGCTGTAAATTCGTATTGACAAACTGGACAATTGTCCTCAATTAAATTGCGTTTCAGCCACCACTGAAGCGCGAAAAATGCGACCACAGGCGTCAGCAACAAAAAAGCTACTAAAATCAACACTGATTTAACTATCCAACCCAAACCAATTGACACCAACAAACAGGCGATGCCCAGCAGTATCAACCAATTACTAATACGGGGTAGCTGGAAAGAGATTTTGGGGGTGCCTTGGTTCACGGTGGTCTCCTTGGGTGTCTTTGCAGGTAGGCATAACTCTATCCTACTCAGAAATTCAGGCGGTCGATCGAGTTAATTTTCCCATTGTACACGGAGAAACCGCTCTCTACGGCAAAAGTTTATCTGAGTGAGAGGGTTGAAAAATTCCTTGTAAGGATTGACAAAGGGATTCAAAACTAAATCTTGCCAGGGTTTGTTCCCTCAACCAGTGGCGATCGCACTTTTTATCCTCTCCTCGCAGCATTTCCACACAAGCAACCGCTACTGCTGCTGAATCTCGGTGGGCAACTCGCCATCCCAGTTTACCATCTTGCAGCGGATCTGCCGACCCGTCCGCGTCTCCCGCGAGTACGGGTACTCCGCAAGCCAGCGCTTCCAAATAAACTATACCGAAGCCTTCCTGGGATGGCATTACATAAGCATCGGCTAACAGGTAATGTGGTGCTAAATTTTCTGTCGGTACAAAACCCGCAAATATTACTCTTTCAGTAACTCCCAAATCATCAGCGAGTGTGGCTAATCTGGATCCATCGTCTCCTCTGCCAATAACTAAGTATTTCACATTCGGAAAAGTTTCGGCTATTTGCGGCAAAGCTTGAATTGTGACATCGACCCCTTTGTAAATATCCGTCGATCGCAATCTGGCTACAGTCATCAATATTTTAGCACCAACCAAAGTGTACTGCTCTAATAAATCCTGTGGCTTCGGTCCAGTGGTAAATATATTTTCATCTACAGTACAAGGCACTATGTGGAATTTTTCGGGATTTAATTGGTTAATTTCGCAAGTGCGATCGCGCGTGTATCTGCTAATAGTCCAAATACTCTCAGCTTGTCTCATTGCTGTTTGATATTTGGGAGCAAGCGGTTCCCACACTTCCTTGCCGTAAGTTAAAATTGTGTAGGGAATTCCCAAGGGTTGGCACAAAATTTGAATTAGCGGTGCGAGTTTGATGTGACCGCAAAAAACCCGCTGCGGTCGTTTGTGCAGCAAGCGATTTAGTAATACTGTAGCAAACTTAAGACGGCCCAGGCCGGTATTCTCGGTTTTGAGGTAATAAAATTTCAGATTTTTTGACTCGTAACGATTGTTGCAGTCTGGGGAATCTCGCAATAGCAAAACTTCTGCTTGCGACGGCGAGTTTGTCCCTGCGGTTATGGACAGGTAAGCTTTAAGAATGTCTTTAACGTAGGATTGAATGCCGCCTTCGCTGGCAAATATTTCTAGGAAACAGAATAAGTGATTTGCCGATCGCATCTCAGATTTACCCATTGACAGCGCAGACAATTATTGCATTATAGTGATTTTGTCAAAAAGGGCGATCGCCATTATCCAGAGCTTTTAAACCATGTCAAAATGACTGTAGTTGCAGGTTTTACAGGCAAATATTTGACTCGCTTAATCTCACCGTTGGTTTTGAGCGACTATCTGCTTTTTTACTAGGGCTTTTTAAGTAGCTGCATGAGTAAGTGCGAGGCTTTGCTTGAACCTTACTATAATCTACCGTAATTTACTGTAAACTTAATGATTTTTTACAAAATTATGCACCAAACAAAAATTAAGATTTATTAAGTTGGTGCGGCGCGTCCGAGCAGACTGAGGATTAGCAGATGGTGTCGATCGAGGATATCGCATTTTTAGTCTTTGGTAAAAGTATTGTCTATCCAAAGATAGATATAGAGCCAGTCTTTAATTGTTATCATCAGCAAGATAGAGAGTTAAATTTAATATGACTGTGCCAGGTTTTAAAAGCAATTTCTGAAAGATTTTGTCGAAAATATTCTCCTAAAAATTTGTCACGCATTGCCAAAAGTTAATGCTCATAAAGCATTAAATAAGTATTAATATCGTTGATTGTTTTGGCATCGAGGAGATAGTTTGAATCTTCATCTTTTCGGTTAACAAAAGTAGTCTGGCGAGATGAGTGAAAATTTTTACGAGCAGAAAATAAACACGATCTCGTACAATCATGTACAAAGAAAAGCCGCTCACCTAAAACATTAGGTATTCGAGCTTAAACCTAACAAAGCTAATGTTAGGTTGGCAAGGTCATATTTACGAGCGACTCTCTCCAAATGAGCCTTCATTGGAGTTTGAGGTGAAACGAGTAACGATCGCACTCAGTCTTTTTAGTCTACTCAGCAGCACTCTGGCAAGTTGCACCGCCGCTTCCCAGAACGCTCAAAACAGCACGCAAACAAGCAACTCCGAACTTTCATCAGTTGCTGTAGCAGTCCGCGACCTCGGCAATCCATTCTTCGTACAAGTCGGCAAGGGCGCTGAGGCCGCAGCCAAGAAAATCGGCGGTGCAAACGTGAAGACAACTCTCGTTTCCAGCGGCGACGATTTAAATCAGCAATTCAATCAAATCGAAAACTTTATTGCCTCTAATGTCAGCATGATTGTACTCAATGCTGCTGACACCAAAGGCATTGCCCCGGTTGTCGAAAAAGCCAAGCAAGCCGGAATTCCGATAATTGCAGTTGATACCGCCGCCGAGGGAGGCGTTGATGCCACAGTTACTTCAAATAACGTGCAAGCTGGCGAAGTAAGCTGTCAATATATAGCCGATCGCTTGAAAGGAAAAGGCAGCGTTGTGATTATCAACGGGCCTCCCGTCGCTTCAGTGGTCGAGCGAGTTCAGGGTTGCCAGAGTGTTCTCTCCAAATATCCCGATCTCAAAGTTCTTTCCAAAGATCAGAACGCAGAAGGCAGTCGCGATGGCGGGTTAAGAGTGATGAGCGATTTGCTTACTTCCTTCCCAAAAATTGATGCTGTTTTTGCAATTAATGACCCCTGTGCCATTGGTGCAGAATTAGCAGCCAAGCAAGCACAAAGGAGCGAGTTCTTCATTGTGGGAGTTGATGGTGCACCTGAAGCTTTAGATGCACTCAAGCAGAACAACAGTTTATTTGTGGCTACAGCAGCTCAAGATCCATTTCGCATGGCAGCCAAGGCAGTTGAAGTCGGCAACGACATTCTCAAAGGAAACAAGCCAGCCAATCCAAACATTCTGATTCCAGTCGCGCTGATTACTCGCGAAAACGTCAATCAACATAAAGGCTGGACAAGCGAGTGACCTTCTTCGTGTCAAGTTAAGACTAAAACCCTTGAGGAATCCCGTTTTTGCCCGAGTCTAGATCCCCCTAAATCCCCCTTAAGAAGGGGGACTTTGAGAAGAATCTTCTCCCCCCATTCTTAAGGGGGGCTAGGGGGGATCTAAGTTTAATAGTCAAGCAGATTTCCTTACGGTATTTACAATGGTAAATAGCACTCAAGATTCAATTAAAACTAAGCCCGTACTAGAAATGCAAGGTATTACAAAAACCTTTCACGGTTTTACAGCCTTGCACGATGTAAATATCACCGTTTACCCAGGCGAAGTCCACGCCCTCATGGGGGAAAACGGTGCGGGCAAAAGCACGCTGATGAAAATTCTGGCGGGAGCCTACATAGCTGATGCAGGCGAAATCAGAATTGACGGTCAAGCTGTTAAGATGACAGACCCCGGTCAAGCCAGAAATTTAGGGATAGCGATTATTTATCAAGAACTCAATCTCGCCCCCAATCTGACAGTTGCTGAAAACATTTTTATGGGCAGCGAGCTGAAGAAAGGAGGTACATTTCTAGACCAAGATGAAATGCGGCGTAGGGCTGCTGAGGTATTAACAAACCTCGATGCAAGTTTTGATGCTGGCGACCTGGTTTCCACACTTTCAATTGCAGAACAGCAGCAAGTGGAAATAGCTAGGGCGCTAAAAGATAAAAGCCGAATTTTAGTGATGGACGAGCCGACGGCCGCGCTTTCCGACCGCGAAACAGATAAGCTTTTTGAAGTGGTTCGCCGCTTGCGGAATGAGGGGATTGCTATTATTTATATCAGCCACCGGATGGAAGAAATTTATGCCCTTGCCGATCGCGTGAGCGTGATCCGAGATGGTGGATATATTGGCTCTCTGGAAAAGCACGAAATTTCTGCCAATCGCCTGGTGGAAATGATGGTGGGTCGTTCTTTACAGGATTTGTACGAAAACAAGCATCAAATAACACCGGGTGCTGTTGTTCTTGAGGTAACAAATTTAAGCGACGGCCGCAAAGTAAAGCCGGCCACTTTTCAACTTCATGCGGGCGAAATTCTGGGTTTAGCTGGTTTAGTTGGCGCCGGCAGAACAGAACTTGCCCGCCTGATTTTTGGTGCAGATCGAAAGACAAGCGGTGAAATCAAACTCGAAAATCGTCCTCTGAATGTCTCGACACCCAATGAAGCAATGGCCGCCGGAATTGCTTACGTACCAGAAGATCGCAAGGCTCTCGGACTATTTTTGGAGGCAACTTCGGGTGAAAATATCACCATGAATGTCCTCGATCGAGAAGCAAAAGCTGGCATTATTAACTCAAATTTTCTGTTGAAAATTGTCAATGATGCTATTAATAATTTGCAGATTCGCCTTGCAAGTCCGAGCATCAGGGCAATGGATCTTTCTGGGGGAAATCAGCAGAAGTTGCTGCTAGCGCGTTGGTTGGCTATCAACCCAAAGGTGCTTTTGCTAGATGAACCGACGCGGGGTGTGGACATTGGCGCCAAAAGCGAAATTTATCGAATTATTAGCGACTTGGCAGCCAAGGGTGTAGGTATTTTAATGATTTCCAGCGAGTTGCCGGAAATTGTGGGAATGAGCGATCGCGTCTTAGTGATGCGAGCAGGAAGCCTCGTCGGTGAAGTAGGCGGAGCGACTGGGGAAGCAATTACGCAAGAGAACATTATGGCTTATGCCACCGGGGCAACAGAGGTAAAAAAATCATGAGTCAAACAGAAGTAAAAAGCACCAGAAATCAATCAAGGGATCGCCAAAAAGCCAGTAAAGCTCAAGCTTGGAAAAATTTCATCCAAGTGGCCGGCATCCTGCCGATTTTGATTGGCATCTGTATCATTTTTTCGCTGGTAACGCCCAACTTTCTTTCAGTAGGAAATTTGATCAATGTCATCCGGCAAGCATCGATCAATATTGTCCTAGCTACCGGCATGACTTTTGTGATTTTGACGGGGGGAATTGACCTTTCTGTTGGGTCAATTTTGGGCGTGACGGCAGTTGTCGGGGTGCTGGTTTCCTTAGTTCCAGGTCTCGGTTGGTTTGCCGTACCGGCTGCATTAATAGCCGGAGTATTTTTAGGATTACTTAACGGCTCGCTAATTGCCTATTTAGGTTTGCCTCCGTTCATCGTAACCCTGGGTTCTTACACAGCTTTGCGGGGAGTTGCTTATTTAGTAGCTAACGGCACTACAGTTATCAATAGAAATTTGAATTTCGCTTGGGTAGGTAACAGCTATGTTGGCCCTATTCCCTGGTTGGTTATTATCGCTTTTCTCGCAGTTTTAGCGAGTTGGTTTGTCTTGCGGCGGACTGTTCTAGGGAGGCATATTTATGCTGTGGGAGGTAACATTCGGGCAGCACGATTGACAGGTATTAAGGTGAGTCGGGTGCTGTTGTTTGTCTATGGCGTGAGTGGGTTGCTTTCTGGTTTAGGTGGAATTATGAGCGCGTCGCGCCTCTACAGTGCTACGGGAATGTTGGGGCAAGGCTACGAATTAGACGCGATCGCTGCTGTAATTTTGGGAGGAACGAGTTTCACAGGTGGAATTGGCACTATTTGGGGTACTTTGCTGGGGGCTTTAATTATTGCCCTGCTCAACAATGGACTAACTCTCATGAATGTGTCTTTCTTCTGGCAGTTAGTTGTCAAAGGTCTGGTGATAATTATCGCAGTAACAATTGACAAAGTTCGCACCGGCTCAAGCGCAGCGTAAAGGTATTGCTAATTCGGTGTATCGGTTCCTTATTCGGAGCTTTTTTCTATGCACATCCCTCCTTTTTATCACCTGATTACTGCTTTTATCCTGGGATTACCTGCTGTATTTCTACTAACATTATTCCCCAGTTTTGCTGCACCAATTGATAGATTAGTTGCTCCTGAACCGTTAAATCCCTTGGCAGAAGACCCCTTCGCGCAGGTGAATTCTGTCTCTCAACTCTCGGATGTAAAACCGACTGACTGGGCGTTTCAGGCGCTGCAATCTTTAGTAGAACGCTACGGCTGCATTGTCGGTTATCCCGACGGAACTTACAGAGGAAACCGGGCGCTGACGCGGTACGAATTTGCAGCAGGATTGAATAGCTGTCTCGATCAAGTTAGCGAACTAATTGCCGCAGGAACAACCAACCAGATTACTGCGGAAGATTTAGCGATAGTCCAAAAGCTGCAAGGAGAATTTGCAACTGAATTATCGGTGTTGCGGGGTCGAGTCGATGCCCTAGATGCACGCACAGCAGAACTAGAAGCGAATCAGTTCTCTACTACGACGAAGCTGAATGCGGAAATTATCGTGGTGGTAACAGATACCTCCGGCAACAGTGTTGGGGATTCGCGCGATCGCACCAACACTATTCTTGCCAACCGGGGGCGATTAAATTTTGAAACCAGTTTCACCGGTCGCGATATGCTGAGAACCCGTTTGGAATTCGGCAACTTGGGCAGGCTTGCCGACGAGACGGGTACAAATATGACGGCCTTGAACTTTGATGGCAATGTCGATAACACAATCACCGTCCCTCACGTATTGTATGTGACCCCGCTGACCTCTAATCTCTCGCTGACCGTGGGCCCGACAGGTGTTGGGTATTCAGATATTACCGATTTGCTGACTCCTCCAACGATCGCCAGCGATAGTGAGGGAATTCCCTCGAAGTTCGGACAATACAGTCCCCTCTACCGCCGGGGAGGTGGCGGTGCTGCTGTCAACTGGACGATGGCCAAAAACATCACCCTGACAGTAGGCTATCTAGCAGGCAATCCCAATCTCTCGCAGCAAAGTAACGGTTTATTCAACGGTTCCTACAACGCTCTGGTTCAGCTTGCCTACCGGGGCGATCGCGGAGCCATTGGCGTAGCCTATTCTCGTACCTTTGCACCAAGCGGTAAAGCCGACCTCACAGGCGGTACGGGCAGTTTTCTGGCTGCGCGACCGTTTGGGGACAATATTGCTACATCCACCGATTCTGTAGCCGTACAAGGATTCTACCGCCTTGCTCCCCGCTTGCAAGTTCACGGTTGGGGCGTTTATACTCGCGCCAATGCAGAAAATTCCGGTGTTAGCAGCGTTTCTGATGGTAGAGGTGGCGTGGTTTTGCTAAATGTTGACGGAGACGATCGCGCTGATATTGTGTATGCAGCGATCGGGATCAGTTTCCCAGATGTGGGAGGTGAAGGCAACCTACCGGGGATTTTAGTGGGTTTGCCAGGTCGCGTGACGAGCAGTAATGTGCGCCGCGAGCGAGATACTTCCTATCACATTGAAGCTTTCTATCGCTTTCAGGTCAACGACAACATTTCCATCACCCCTGGTGTTTGGGCCGTTGTTAATCCTGAGAATGACAGCCGCAACGACACTCAATGGGTTTGGTTGCTCCGCACTGGCTTTAACTTTTAACCGGAAAGATATTTTACTAACCTAGTCTGGGATGCAAAAACCCAGTTTCTTGACGTAATTGCCTCATCTGAGACGATAATCGCGAGAAACCGGGTTTTTTAGACTGATAGTGCGTCCAGGACTTCAATTTCATCCTACACAACAAAAAACCCCTACCATCGCTGGCTGGGGTAGAAAATTATCAGGGTGCATCTACTAATATTTGCAAGTATAGCAGACATTTGTGGGGTGTCACCCTTCAGGGGTAATACCCGCCGAAATTCTGAGTCAGAATAACTTATAAATTAATATGTAAATGATTAAGAAAGCTTTTATATCATCTCGTTTTGTCCCAGCCGATCTAAAATCTAAGATTTAGAATAAATCTGTGCTAGACCTCAAATTAATCCGAGAAAACCCGCAAGCCGTGCAAGAAAGCCTCAACCTGCGCGGAGGTAACTATGAAATCGAGCCGATTTTGCAATTAGACAAACAGCAGCGGGAGTTGGAAGGGAAGCGATCGCAACTGCAAGCCCGCAGCAACGAAATTGCCAAACTCATCGGTCAAAAAAGAAAATCGGGTTTACCCCTGGAATCTCCCGAAGTTCAGGAACTGCAAGCAGAAGGCAACGCAGTCGGCACCGAGTCGAACCAACTGCAAGCACAGGAAAAAGACCTAAAAGCTCAAATAGAAGCTTTATTGCTACCTCTGCCAAACTTACCGAGTCCGTCAACGCCGATCGGCAAAAATGAAGAGGAAAACGTCGAAATCCGGCGCTGTGGAGACGAATACATACCCCAAAACCCCGGTATTTTACCGCACTGGGAAATCGGCGAAAAATTAGGAATTATCAACTTTGAACGGGCAGTAAAAATCGCTCAGCCCCGCTTTGTGAGCTTAATGGGAGCCGGGGCAGCCCTGGAAAGAGCGATTATTCAATTTATGCTCGACCGCCACACAAAAGCCGGTTATGTAGAAGTAATTCCCCCATTTTTAGTTAATACTGAATCCCTCACCGCTACGGGTCAATTACCCAAATTTGCTGAAGAAAGTTTCAAGTGCGACCAAGATGATTTGTGGTTAATTCCTACTTCCGAAGTTCCGGTGGTCAATTTGTACAGAGGTGAAATTTTGACAGCAGAACAGTTGCCAATTTATCACTGTTCTTATACTCCTTGTTTTCGGCGCGAAGCTGGCAGTTATGGGAAAGATACGAGGGGATTAATTCGATTGCACCAATTTAATAAAGTTGAATTGATAAAACTCGTGCATCCGAGTACCTCCGAGGCAGAGCACGAAAAGTTAGTGCAGGATGCTGAGGGAGTTTTGCAGGCGCTGAAATTGCCTTATCGGGCGATCGCACTGTGTACGGGCGATTTAGGTTTCGCGGCAGCCAAAACCTACGATTTAGAGGTGTGGCTGCCCTCTGCAGGCAAATACCGCGAGATTTCCAGTTGTTCCAACGTCGCAGATTTTCAGGCGCGGCGGGCAAATATTCGCTTTAAAGAAGCTGGGAAAAAAGGCACTCAATTCGTTCACGCCCTTAACGGTTCCGGTTTAGCTGTGGGCCGCACAATGGCGGCTATTTTGGAGAATTACCAGCAGCCAGACGGAACTGTAAAAGTGCCGGAAGTGCTGCAACAATACTTGGCGAGGGAAGTTTTGTAATAGTTTTGAGTTAAAATTGGGGTAAGGTGCGCACTGCGCACCCTACAGTTTGAGCAAGGCTTCTTTGATATTTAATGCTAAAAATCTATCCAAGGCCAGATACATCCAGTAAACAGATAACTGACTATCACTGCTAGTCTTATGAAATCCCAAAGCCAGAGCCTGTTTTTCGTACATGGGGTGAATCATGAGCGTGTACAAGTCGCAAATATTGGGAAAATCTGTTTGCATTTCGCTTAAAACTTTTTGTGTGTCTTCCAGAAAAGTAATGCGGTATTCTGACAAATACTGCGGATCGATCATCCAACTGCGGATAAATACTGACTGGCTATTTTGATCTCCTGGTAGCGCCATATTGAAAGGATCCATATCGGAAATAGAACTTAAATGAAGGCTTTTGCTAGGAGCGTTAAAAAAATTGACTTCTGATTCGCTAGCTGTTGGATAAAGTAAGTAAAACCCGACTGGATTGAGGTTATCTGAGCGCCGCAAAACTCGCATTCCCTTTGAGTATTGACGGGCCAAAAACCGGAGTATTTTAGCGATTTTTTGGGGTACGGCGTTTGTGTTGCGGTTCATCCAGTTGTAATTGGTGGCTAATAAATTGGCAACGGGAATCGCGTCGCACCTGGGGTTGAAATCATCTAATTGAAGTTGTACAGGCTTTTGAGGTTCGGAAATATTTAAAATTTCTGGAACGGGTTGAATTTCTATTTCCGTAGTGTTACCGTCAAAGTGTTTTTTAATTAACCCCAGGGCTGCTAATTTATCTAACATCATTCCGGCAGCGCGATCGCTTCCGCGATCGGAATCGGAGTAAAATAGTTCGGCGGCTTCCCGGTGAGTGCACAGCACTTCTGTTGAGGGCAATTCCAGTTTCGTCAGCGGTGGTTTGAGACGGGGCTGGCTTTCCTGAAGTTGTTTCACCGACAAGTAAACCCAAAGCCTTACAAAGCATTCAGCCCTAGTGCGAGTTACGCCTACTCGTTTCATCAACAGCGAGACAGCCGTGCGTCGTTGAGATTGAGAATACCAAGCATCTAGTTCTTCAATATCCATTTCAGTCACCAAGCAGTGAAGGAACTCTAGTTACATATTGGCTCAATTACAATAAACTTCACCCCGCTTCAGGTTACTTGTTGCTGCTGTTGCTCAACTTGCCTGATTTCCGGCGACTCTAGAAGATAGCTGGTTCTTCCTTGCAAGGTCACTACTTCACAAAGCACAATCAATTTTAGATATTTTCTGGCTGGATTTAACAAACCAACGAACCCGAGTAAATTAGCAACTTTAGAGGTGTACGCCATTTACAGTGCTTATATTAATCGGATGGGAAAATTTTTGCTGGGAGAACCGATTAATAATGATGAGATGGAAGAGTATCTTGGCAAAAAAATTTCCTCGCGCCCTTCGAGAGTCAGGCAGCGAATTCTCAACAGCAATGGCATTCAACAGCGCTACTACGCGATCGACAAACAGCAGCACACTATATTCTAACCGTCAAATGGCAGGTTTGGCTGTCCGCGACGTGATTTTTTAGTCAAAGTTGGAACCGGGGGCGATCGACTTATTGGCCTGCGCTACCACTTTACCAGACTTATTAGTACCGGGATTTGCCAGCACAGTACACGGGGAACTTTCCGAATTATCTCCCCTAGAAATAGTCTCAACTCAAGGAGTTTGCTGTACCGGAGTTAGTGCTTTAAATTACGCCGCATCTCAAATCGAACTCGGCAAAAAACAAACAGCAATTGCCGTCGCTTCCGAATTGCCTTCGCACCTGTTCAAAAACACCAAATTGGAAGCAAAAACTTCAGTACAAGCGGGAACATCCCTGCCTTTCGATACAGAATTTTGTTACCCCGCCAGATACATGAGGTTAATTGCTGTGGAAAATATCAATTAACCTATGATTTCTCAAATTTCTCACTTTTATGAGGTTCCCGAAGCTTCGCCTCTCGAAAGCATTAAACCGCAACACCCTAAGTCTCCGCAAGCTTATTTGTTGCTGGAGTTAGTATGGGTTTGGCTTACCTCAGCGAGATTACTGGCAATTGCGACAGAAATCATGTAATTGTCAACCGCCATCCGCTAGCACCCAATAGTTCGTTTAATGCGGCACGCGACTTGTTTTTGCACGGGATAATTGCGAAATATCTCTATCGCTATTTGGAACTGCAAAAAGAAATGATAAATCTTTCCAAGTAAGGTGCTTAGGTAGATGCAACGTAAGCACCTTACGAATATAAGTAGCGCGTCCAATAACTTTTTGCGTAAGTCCTGCCGTTTGAAAGAATGGTTAATTTTTAGGTCAAAAATTAATATCAGAACTCAAGCTGCTGCTAGCTGTGCTTGTTCTGCTGCTTTGGGCAAAGTCTGATTTACCACAATCCACTTGCCTGTAATTGGGTCGCGGTAAGTAATAAAAGGATTAGATTTTAAAGGTTGACTGCAAGGTTTAGCGCCCATTTCTACACACTCCCAATAAATGGTATTGAATAACTACTACAACACCATACTTTTAATAATCGGATGTTTCGCCTAAAATCCGCGTGATTTTTACCTCAACAAAAGGTGATATTTTAGGTATGTTTTGGTGACAGAGAACACTGCATAAGGTGATTTAAAACTGCGTTGGCAGTGAGCAGTATCACCAAAAACCTTCCGTAAAAAAAATCTGCCTTCTGGTTTTTACCTTCTACCTTTAAGAGGGCCGCTATTTTCAGTATACATCTGATATTATTAAGTAAGGTAAAGACGTTTATCAGAGATCCCCTCACAAACTTATGGTGCTATTTGGATTTGGCAAAAAGTCGAGCCTGCCCTCTCCCCAAGAGGCATTACCGGGACGGGCAGAGTCGATGTCGGTACCGGCAACTCACTTTGTTAACGGCAATCCGCTCAAACCTCCCTTTCCAAACGGCATGGAGACTGCCTTGTTTGGTCTGGGCTGTTTTTGGGGAGCAGAACGCAAATTTTGGCAGCAAAATGGAGTTTTTTCGACTGCTGTTGGCTACGCGGCCGGGATTACTCCGAATCCTACTTACAACGAAGTTTGCAGCGGGATGACGGGACATAATGAAGTAGTTATGGTTGTGTTCGATCCCAAAGTAATTAGTTACGAAACGCTGCTCAAAGTTTTTTGGGAAAGTCACAATCCTACTCAAGGAATGCGTCAGGGCAATGATTCTGGTACTCAGTACCGATCGGGAATTTACACGTATTCAGCCAGCCAAAAGCAGCTAGCTGAAGCTTCGCGCGATGCTTACCAGCAGGCTTTGACGGAGGCCGGTTACGGCAAGATTACGACTGAAATTATTGATGCTCCTGAGTTTTATTACGCAGAAAGCTATCATCAGCAGTATCTTGCTAAAAACCCGAACGGTTATTGCGGTTTGGGCGGTACAAAAGTTTGTTTGCCTGCTATGTCTCAGGCTTAAAACTTGACACAGCTTAGGGATAGGGACACATAGTTCAGGACAAAACATTGTTGTGTCCTTAAAACATATATCAGGACACAACAATTTTGTCTCCCTACAATATATCGGGTAGGCAGTTGCTCCTAGTCCGCAACAAAAAGCGGAATATCTTAGTAGTATTTGAAAATGGGTAATAAATGCTGAGTGCTGTTGTAATTATCAATCTACTAATATCTATGGTCTGTTTTTATATCGCTGCGAAGGTGTGGAAAATTCGGCGGACGATCGCACGTTTGGAAATTCGGATCGCAGCAATCGAACGCTGTAGCAGCAATGTCCTCAGTATGTCGCCGGATTTCCTTGGTAAAAGGCAGCAAGGTACCCGCCAACTGCGACTACGTTATCAACAACTGGAATTGCAACTGCAACAGGTTCAGCAACTTTTGGGATTGCTGGGTTTGGGACGGATGCTTTGGTCCAGGCGCGATCGACGTTTGAGGTAAGCTATCCTAAAATTGCCGCCCGTGCTGACTCAGTAGGATTTTCAACAATATTTCTACCTTTGTAAAGGGCTGCGATCGGGCAAACGTGCCTAAAATTGGTGTATGGAGAGAAGTTATACAAATGTCAACTAAACGTTCAGGATTATTTATTGGCGGTTTGCTTGTGGGTTCTGCGATCGGCGCCGTGACTGGCTTGCTGATAGCACCGCGACCGGGCAAGGAGACGCGGCAGATATTGAAAAAATCGGCCGATGCTTTGCCGGAGTTGGCGGAAGATTTATCGACTAGCGTGCAGTTGCAGGCCGATCGGCTTTCTGAAACTGCCATCCGAAATTGGGACGAAACTTTGATTAGACTCAAAGAGGCGATCGCGGCAGGTTTGGAAGCGACTCAACGGGAACGCCAAACCCTGTCGGAAGCTGAAGCTGAAGTGAGTCCCCCGTCGCGCCCTCCCATCCGCTAAATGGCATGAAATTCTCAACCCCCAATCCCAGATTCCAGTGAGCGATCCCATATTTTGGCTAGGACTTTCGATTTTGCTAGTGGCAGTTAGCCTGACTGCTGTTTTAGTGACTTTAATACCTGCGGTGCAAGCGCTGGCACGGGCGGCCCGCAGCGTGGAAAAGCTCGCTGACACGCTTTCTCGCGAATTTCCGCCCACTTTGGAGGCGATTCGGTTGACGGGGCTGGAAATTAGCGAGTTGACGGATGATGTCAGCGAGGGAGTACAAAGTGCGGGGGAGGTTGTCAAACAGGTCGATCGAAGTATTGGTAGCGCCAAAAAGCAGGCGCAAAACGTGCAGGTAACGACTCGCAGCGTGGTGACTGGGATTAAGGCTGCGTGGAAAACTTTAACTCGGAAGCCGGCGATTTCTGGGACAAATCGCAGGTCAACAGAGAGATTGTCGCCGAGTCAAAGAAGTGCGCTTTCGCTAAGGGATTCGGGTTTGGAGGATAGGTATTCTGGGGTTTACGGTGCGGGTGCGAGTAATGGGGAATCGCCCCGGTTGAGGAGTAGCGAGGGTTCGGGTTTGCCGGGGGATGCTGAAGAGTTTGAGGAAGTGCGATCGAACGATCCTTGATTGCACCCAATTCCTCATCATCCCTCCAGAGCACAGCCATCCCACCAGCAAGGATTCTTCTCAATAAAATCCATCAAAGCATCATACTTAGGCGAACCCTTTTGTTCCACATACTCCAAAGCCCCCCAACTTCCCCACTTACTAAATGAACTCACATCCACAAAGTGCATAAAAAGACTGCCTCCAGCTTGTTTCCAACTATTCAGTAATTGGGTGTACATATCATACATTTCTGGACGCCTATTTAATTCCATAAAAAATTTGGTCAGTTTTTCGTTATCCTGAACTCCTTCAATACCTACAATATGTTGACCCCCCTCGTAAACAAATAACTTAAGACCTTTTTTTTGAGCCACATCTAAGAAATACTTAAAGTCATTATCCACATCAGACAAACTATCTTTGAACCCCGGCAGTAACCCGCCATCTTTTAATTGCTTAAAAGCTTTGCCAAACCCGCCATCGGCGTCATTCAACCAAGATTGTACTTTGCTGACACTTTCTTTCCCGCCCAAGTTTCCACTAAAATATCCCCCTATTGCATAGGCATCTATGCCGTGTTGATAACAAGGTTTATTGCCCTCAGCTACCCAATAGGGACAATCTAAAGCATAATTTCCTAACTCTCTCCAAGCTCTTTGAGTTCCCAACACGCAAACAACTCGATTCTTTTGCTCCCCAAAGACGCTTTTCCAGATATCGCACATTTGAGCACTACGCATTCCATGCCATTGCATAAAAGCATCGCCTTTATCTCCCCACCTCGCTTTACCTTGTTTCAAAGCATAATTCGATTGTGGAAATGACCAATTCCAAACCTCATTAGAATACTCTACATTAACTTTCAGCTTCGGATCTAAACTATCTTTGACCATTTTAGCAAAGTTAGTCATGTATTCATCCGTAGCCTGATGCGGCATATTAAACCAGGGATCTGCTTGGACTTTGTTAGCTAACTTCACCATAACTTCTATGGGAACATTTCCTCTGTAAGCATAGGATATACTCTCAGGTTTAGGTCGGTTAGACCAGTCTTTTTGTTCCGAACCATTTGTCCCCATCCAGTCCATAAAACGCAATACTCTAAACTTTTTAATCTTGTCTATAAACAACGGATTAAATATTTCACCCCTTTGATAAAGCTGTTCATCTTGAGAGTGAACAACTTTAATATTGCGGATATAGTTCCCTGTTTTCTTTGGATCGGTAGCAGTAATTATAATCATTATGCCTCCGCCTTGTGTGGCATCGACATTAATGATATCCCTCCCAGGTTTCGACGCAGCCTCATCTTTTTTGGCATCCAAGCTATATTCGATCGCACCTTCACCCTCATAGGTAACAATATATTGCCCTGAAGGATAGCGATTGGGGATTTCCCTAAGTAATAGGGTACTTACCCTAGTATATTTAGGAGCATCTTCGGGGGATGGAAGAGACTTTACCCACCCATTTGCATCAAGATTTAAAAGATTATACTCCTCTGTATCCCATTCACCTTTACAGTTTGGTTGTCCGCTGACGCATTGAGTTATCCATCTTCTAGAAGATTTGAAAGCATCTAAAAATGGTAATTGTGTGGAGTAGTCAGCAATGCCATTAAGCCCAACTCCTAAAGAAGAGCGAGAATTTGATGTATTTTGTACATCTGCACGCACAGCTACTTTGCTATCTACTTGCCGTGCTGCTGTGGGAGCAATATTAGTTGTTAAAGCCCAACATCCGGGAATAAAAATTACAAAAATTAATAAACCCAGCACAAAGCCCAGAGCTTTTTTGTTCGAGCTGATACTTAATGGAAACATAAATTTGACTAAAATTGGATTGTTTTAGGTAAAATCGAAGTGGGTGAGGCAGTTTTAATTTTTATATGTTATCAAAAAGCTCCTTCTCAAACTATCAGCTATAAAATTATTAACATTTATCAACATTGTTTCTATCTCAGTGGAGGCGCGATCGCCCTTTCTGTCCCCAAGTGCGATCGCCAATCTAATCCTCTTTATCCAAATCTTCTTTTTTCGGAGTTTTTGAAGTTGAGGGGAATTCTAGTCGAATGTTAATATCAATTGATACTGTACCAGGGTAAGAGCATCTCAATTAGGTTTGACATAAGGAATCAGAGTCATCTAATGTAGAGTCTATGAAAAAATATCTGAGAACTTAAATCATATAATCGTTGTTTATAGATGTCCGTTTAATTTTTTGTCAGAGACTACATTTATAAGCCTGTTCGCGATTGAGAGCGTTGAGTCCAATACGTTGTAGAATAGTAAAATTGCGCTGACTGTGGAAAGAGCGAATCCGGCAAGCATCTTCAGCAAAAATACCATCGAGAGTCCAATGGGCTTCGTTTTCAATCCCTCAATTTTTACGGATAGCTTGACCAATAAGTTGAAGATTACTATCTAAAGAAGTTAAATAAAACTGAACTTCACGAGTAGTTTTGTTCCAAACATGACGTACACGGACAAACATTACCAGGCTTTGCAATCCCGCCTATATTTTAGGTTAATAAAGTTGAGAAATAGCACTAACGGGTACAGTCCAAACTTCCCGAATTTCCCTCGCTGATGTCCTGTTGCAATACGTTTGACATAGCTAACATCAACTAAGTGAAAATTCTGCCCTTGCGCCGTTTAAAACCATTGCTGAACTTGATTATATAAAGTTTGGTGATTGGCTTTAAGTGCTAGGACATAATCACCTTTATCCTGGATAATCTTATTGGTAATCTCTGTTTGTGTTCCCATAGTATCAATGGTGATAATCAAGTCTGTGATATTCAGCAATTCTAATAATGCGGGAATGGCTGTAATCTCATTAGATTTATTTTCTACTTTCATCTGTGCTAATACCAGACGTTGCGTACTCGGCTAGGCACTAATTAGATGAAGGGCTGCAAAGACTTGATTTCGGTCGTATGAACCCCTAATTGTCTTGCCATCTCTAGGTATAATCTCTCCTGCCATATTCGTGACCAAGGTTTCTAGCCAATTGAGAAAACACTGATTTAAGGCTTCTGAATCTATGCACTCAAATACCGATGAAACGTATCATCTGAAGAAATACCGTTTGGTAATGCCAAAAAATATTTTAACCAGGTTTGTTTATTAATTCCGTAGTTCTCGATGTCTTCCCATCCCGCTCCGCCAATTATGGCTAATCTTGAAATTACTAAAAGGTCGGTGAGTTGATGTTTCTTCTTTCGCTCTACTCTGGGGTCTTTTAGTCCTCCTAATTGCTTAACTAAACTATTTTGAATAACTCCAATTTCTAGCACAGCTTTGGGATTTTTCACAGGATCTGAACTTTTTTTTGGCATTAACAGATTTAATTTTAAAGCCTTGAGACACAATGATGTTTCTTAGAGATTGTGTTTTTAGATAGGTTTCTCTCCTTCACCATGCTCGGTTCTTGTATGTCAAGTACAATTCCTACCAAATTTTATGAGCTTACCCTAGCCACGTAAAGTGCGATCGCTTATTCAGCAAGCCCTACTTAGTATGCTAATTTTTATCAAAAGATGCCCCAAATTCTTGCGGGGCAAGATTTTTTAGCAATATTTAACTTAAATTCATGCGTTTTTTCAGTTAGTTAAGACGTAGTTTAGTTTGTGGCTACTTAAACTAATATTTAATCACACTAAGTACGCAAGAACCTATTTTTTGATTGTTTATGGACACGCAACACTTCTGTTGTGTAAAATATTATCACTTCAAACCCAATAATAAGGCGATTCCACCGATCGCAGCAACTACCCCCAAAACAGCCCGAATGCTCACTTTTTCGCCCGCCAACACCGCTAAAGGCAGTATAAAGAGGGGACTGGTAGAACTGAGTGTTTGAGCGATTGCTGCGGGTGCATATTTCAGGGAAGTCTGTTGTAGGAAAATTCCGAGATAGGTTCCTAAAAAAGCTGCTATAATTATTGCACCTAATAGTTTTGGCGCTTTTAATTGTTTGAAACTATCAAGGTTTTTTGGGTTCAAAAAGCATAGCATGACTGCCATACCGCCGCTCAAACGCAAGGCCGCCGTCCACAGGGGATCGATATCTATTTGAGTGAAGGCGGCGCGGGATAAAATTGCTCCAGCGGCGTGGGTTGTTTGTCCTAATAAACTAATACCTAATCCCTGCCAAAGATTTTTTGATGATAAGGTTGTTTCGGCTGTTCGTTCTGCAATTACCCACGCTACGCCGCAGATTGTTAAAAGAAGGCCTGTACAAGCAATGGCCGATAACTGTTCTTGCAAAAATATTAAGCCCAATAAAGCTGTTAAAGGGGGAGATAGGCTTTCTAAAAGCAGCGTTCGCCTCGCGCCTAAATATTTTAAGACGATAAAGAAAGCGGTGTCTCCGATGCCAATTCCTAGGCCGCCGCTGATGAGCAGCATTGCTAAAATATTAGGGTTGATTGCGGGTAAGGGTTTACCTAAAATTAGTATAGTGGCAAGGAGCATGAAAAGGGCGATCGCACCTTTGAGCAAGTTTAGCACCACTGCGGGGATTTGCTGTCCCACTCGCTGCCAGATGGTGGAAGATAGAGCCCAGACAAATGCAGCGCCTAAAGCGGCGATTTCACCCATAAAATTTGTTGACTGTTGACTGTTGACTGTTGACTGTTGTTACCAATTCCCCATGCCCAATTCCCAATTCCCCATGCCCGATTCCCCATGCCATATAAATTAGGGTTCCAGGTAGGCTACCGGGAACCCTAGATTTATTAAGCTTTTTTAGCAATGGGCGGTGAAGATAAATCAATACCATCATGTCCGAATAGAGGAAGGAAGCAATTCGGTTGCAGTTTGGGATTTCTTCCTTCCTTTCTTCGGACACCCAAGATATATTTCTACCGTACCCGCTCAATAATCCGGGGTAAATCGCTCAACGATGCACCTCAAATGACGCAAAATCGTTCGTGAGTGGGTAGTCCGCCCCGAATTATTGAGCCGATACATCTTTCTCATCTTTCAGTGGTGCGAAATCAGCAGCAACGAGCATTTTATCGAACTCGTACTCGCTCCATGCCATAGAGTTGTGAATCAACAAAGGCAATATCATACACTTCTGTAATGATCTTACCGATGAATGTTGCTTTACCTGTGGCTAAATCAAGAGTATACAGTTTACTTAACTGATTCCAGACACAATCTTGGATATAAACTGTGCCTGGAACGATGGCTAAATCCAAAGAAGGTATATTGCTTGCCTCATTACTCATCTCTTTCTGTTTTTATTACATAAAAAAGCAGATGAAAGTAATAGTGCGGTTGCTCATGAGTTATTTCAACTGAAGTTCGGAAAATACTCAGCTAGCAACCAAAGCCACCAGCAAGGGCGATATCAAGTGATGATATCTGCACTTGGAGCTACTGGGCTACTTTACACACAGTTCTTTATTAAGGCATCACTAGCTTTTTTAGCAGTGGGCGGGGAGAGAATCGAACTCTCATACCTTTCGGTGTCAGATTTTGAGTCTGATGCGTCTACCAATTTCGCCACCCGCCCTTTTGGGTTTCACCATCATAACACACCGATCGATTTCTTGCAAGCAAAGATTCATAATCTTTTGAACTTGCCCAGCGATCGATCTCTCTGGCGCGCAATACTGGTACAGGATGGGACAACTGAGCCGTTTGAGCTTGTTTGAGCATTTCTCCCAGTTGAGTGGTGCTGAGGTCGTCGTAGGCCCGCGCCTGGGCCAAAAACGCATCGACATTCAGTTTCGGAGCTAAAGTCGGCGAACCTCCGGCCAGTTTCATCAACAGCGATGCTACCACTTTTGGGTCTTGGGTGGCGAGCAAGGCGGCGCGATCGCACGTAAATTCCGCACACCGCAACCATTCCAACATTTGCGCCTGCAAACCCTGCGCGAGTATGGCTCCCACAGGCGAAATTTGGCCGGCGGCCAACACAATTAAATTAGCCAGAGTCAAGTAAACTCCGTGCTCGCACTTCAAATGCCCCAACTCGTGAGCAATTACTGCCTTAACCTCCTCGTCCGTGAGCAAATCAATCAGAGAAGTGTGCATCACCACAAAAGGCTGTTTTCCCCGCATCGCAAAGGTGTAAGCATTCGGCATAGGATGCTGGCGGACATAAAGCTGCGGCACCTCCAAATCCAGAGTTTTGCAGGCATCCACTAGCAATTGATGCAGGTGGGGCAATTGATTTTCGCCGACTTGGACGCTGGAAGCCAGATTTTCCAGCATGAAAAACTGTTCGCCCAGTTGTCCGAGCAACTGCCGCACCATCAAATCCAGGCCGGGCAGTTGTTTGAGCGTGTTGGTGGCTTCCAAGTCTAGCGGGTGGCGAAACTGGTCTGCTTTCAAACCGATGAGCGGTATGTTCGACATTTTAGTCAGTTGGGAATGGGGAATTGGGAATAGGGAATTGGGAATGGGGCATGGGGAATTGGGCATGGGGAATTCTTTTGCTTCTTCCTTTTTTCCTCTTCCTTCTTCCTTCTTCCTTCTTCCTTCTGACTACTTTAAACCCGATCGCACGGGATTGACAGGAGCCTCAGCAGTCGCCGGGTCTGTACCCTCTTTGACCCGTCGCAACTTAGCTCCCAATTTTTGCAGCTTCACCTCTAACTGCTCGTAGCCGCGGTCTAAGTGCTGCAAGCTACTGATGGTGGTGACACCATCGGCTGCAAGTCCCGCTAACACTAACGCCGCCGAAGCCCGCAAATCTGTTGCCACTACCGGCGCACCCGACAGCCGCGACACTCCGCGCACAATCGCTACATTGCCTTTAAGGCGAATGTCGGCGCCCATGCGGTTGAGTTCTGCTACGTGGCGCAAGCGATTCTCAAACACAGTTTCTTTGATCAAGCTGTCGCCTTCGCTCAGCGTCAGCAAAGCCATAAACTGAGCTTGCATATCTGTGGGGAAACCGGGATAAGGCAGAGTTTCAATGTCTGTGGCCGAGTGAGTTTGGCCGGGAACTATCCGCAAAATGTCGGGGGATTCTGCAATAATTTTCGCGCCAATTGTCTGCAATTTGGCAATGACTGCGGTCAGGTGGTCGGGAATGACCGGCGACAAACTGATTTCCGAGTGAGTGATGGCTCCTGCTACTAAAAATGTTCCGGCTTCAATGCGATCGGGAATAATTGAATAGTCTACCGCGTGCAGCTTGGGAACTCCCGAAATGACGATCGTATTCGTGCCGGCGCCTTGAATTTTTGCTCCCATGGCGCGGCAGAAATTCGCCAAATCTGCGACTTCCGGCTCTTGAGCCGCATTTTCAATTATGGTTTCTCCTTCCGCGAGAGTCGCCGCCATCATCAAAGTTTCAGTTGCGCCGACGCTGGGGTAGTCCAAATAAATTTTGGCTCCTTTCAGGCGGCGGTTCGGCCCTTTGACGTAAGCGTGAACGGTGCCGTGGTCGATGTGAACTTCGGCACCGAGGGCTTGCAGACCGCGAACGTGGAGTTCAACGGGTCGGGCCCCGATGGCACACCCACCGGGTAAGGGCACTTTGGCAAATCCCAAACGCGCTAGCAGTGGGCCGATGATGAAGAAGCTCGCCCGCAGTTGGCTGACTAATTCGTAGGGGGCTTGAGCGTCTATGAGGTTGCTGGCGTTGATGTCTAAAACGTCTTCGTGCTGCTGTAATTTGACTCCTACAGCCGAGAGAATTTGCCCCATGCGGGCGACATCGACTAGACCGGGAACGTTGCGGAGACGGCAATCCTCTGGGCAGAGCAAGGCTCCTGCCATGACGACTAAGGCCGAGTTTTTGGCGCCGCTGATTTTAACGTGTCCTTTAAGGGGCTGGCGACCCCAAATTTGCAATACTTGTTGGTCGCTTTCAGGTGAAGCTGGCAGGTTAGAGGAGTTTTGAGCTGGTGTAATGGGTTTGCCCTCCATAATGGGTTTCGTTACTTTATACATTATTAATTTTGGTTCGATTTTACCGGAAACTTTTTATATGTCTAGGGGTAACATGAGGAAATCTGGGAATTATCTTTGCTGACATTCAATCTGGACAAGGCTTTCAGGTTTTAGCGCACAAATAATGTTGATCTAGTCTCATGAAGTTATCTGTATCAAAATTTACGTTCATTTGTAGCGATCGCTAAAATCACAGATGTTGTACCTTTGTCAACGAACTTTTTAAGTAAAAGCTGACTCTGTTGTTGACAAAGGTGTAAGATATCGGTTCGATCGACAATGCCAGAAAGTTTACACATTGTCGATCGCCCCATTGCCTGTGCTACCCTGTGACAACAACCTAGAGCCAAAGCTACTCCTAGCATATGGTTCACATTAAACGGATCGAACTGACTAACTTTAAATCTTTTGGCGGCACGACGGCCATTCCCGTGCTGCCCGGTTTTACTGTGGTTTCCGGGCCCAACGGTTCTGGGAAGTCCAACATCCTCGACGCTTTGCTGTTTTGTCTCGGACTTTCGAGTTCTAAGGGAATGCGGGCTGAACGTTTGCCGGATTTGGTGAACAGCGCCCAAAACAAACGCGGTACGATCGAAGCTAGCGTGACAGCGACTTTTGCGCTGGAAGATGTGGGAGAGGAATGGTTCGCCCAGGATGAAGATGAGGATGAAAATGCAGCAGATGAGTTATCTGTTGAAGCAGAGGAAGTCGAAGCGATAGAAACTGCCGAAACTCAAGACAACAACGGACAATCATCTTCTGTCAATCAAGAATCGCCTCTATCTGTTGAAGAAGCCGAAGGGATAGAAACTGCCGCAACTCAAGACAACAACGGCCACTCATCTGCTGTCAATCGAAAATCCAAAATCCAAAATCCAAAATCGGATGAGTTATCTGTTGAAGACGTAGAAGAGATTGAAATCGCAGCAACTCAAGACAACAACGGACAACTACTCGCTAGTAATAAAAAATCCAAAATCGAAAATCCAAAATCGGATGAGTGGAGTGTGACGCGGAAACTTCGGGTAACTCGCCAAGGTACTTACACTTCAACTTATTACATTAACGGGCAACCTTGCACGCTGACTCAACTTCACGAACAACTCAACCGCTTGCGAATTTATCCCGAAGGCTATAACGTCGTGCTCCAAGGAGACGTTACCAGCATTATTTCGATGAATTCTAAGGAACGCAGAGAAATCATTGACGAATTAGCTGGGGTGGCTCAGTTCGATCGCAAAATCTCTTTAGCTAGGCAGAAGTTGGATGAAGTTAAGGAGGTGGAAGAACGCAGCCGGATTGTGGAAAAAGAACTGATTTCTCAGCGGGACAGACTTGCTTCCGATCGCACAAAAGCGGAAAAATATCAAAAGCTGCGGGCGGAATTTCAAGAAAAGTCGCAGTGGGAAATTGTGCTGAAATTCCGGCAATTGCAGCAGCAAGAATGGAAGCTGCGAGAACAAATCGAAACGGGCGAGCGCACTTCTGCATCTCTCACTGAACAACTGCAAACAATTAACACTCAAATTCAAGAAGCAACCGCCGAACTTGACGCGCTGAATGCCCGCGTTAAAGCTTTGGGAGAGTCAGAATTGTTGGCTTTGCAAGCGACGATTGCGACTCAGGAAGCGGAACGGCGGCAACTGCAAAACCGCAAACAGGATTTGGAAAAAACTGCTGGGCAAATGGCGGCTAACATAGCACAAACCGAGGAAGAAGTTCGCCAATTCCGGCAAAGTTTGGAGCAAATAGAGATTGAAATATCTTATGTTAAGTCTCAAATAGGAAGTTTGCAGGAACAGCGGGACGCAGCCCAGCAAAGTTTAGATGAAAATCGGGAAATTGCAAATGCGATCGCCTCCACGGCAGAAGCTTGGGTACAGCAGCAAACGGAACTGCACCGCCAAATCGAAACAATTCAACAAACTTTGGAACCGCAGCGTACAGAACAAGCTACCATTGGCGAAAGAGCCGATCGCCTGCAAAGTCAAATTCAAGAACAAAACCAATCGCTGCAAGTATTGGAACAGGAAATTGCAGCGAAAAAAGAGCAGCAATCTCGCCTGGTGGAAACCAAAGGCGTGGCATCTTTGCAAGTAGAATCGCTGAATCAAATTTTAGTCGAAGCCGAACAAGAATTGCAACTGCAACAGGAAACTCAAACTCGTTTGTTGGAAGAACAGCGGGAAAGACAGCGCAAATTAGACAAACTAGAAGTGCAGTTTCAAGCACTGCAAGAAGCGACGGGAACGTTTACGGCAAAAATTGTCGCGCAAAGCGGAATTGGCGGAGTTTGCGGCTTGGTGGCGCAACTGGGCAGGGTAGAACCGCGCTATCAGTTGGCGCTGGAAATAGCGGCGGGCGGGCGCATGGGAAATATGGTGGTGGAAGATGACAGCGTGGCTGCTGCTGCGATCGAATTGTTGAAACAAAAACGGGCGGGAAGGATGACGTTTTTGCCTTTGAATAAGATTAGAGGCGGCAGGTATTCGGTGAATGAAAATTTGCGGCGCGCGGCTGGGTTTGTGGATGCGGCTGTTAATTTGATTGATTGCGATTCGCGGTATCAGGAAATTTTTGCTTACGTTTTTGGCAGTACGGTTGTGTTTAGCAACCTCAGCGACGCCCGTCGCTATTTGGGACAGTACCGGATTGTCACTTTGGACGGGGAAATTTTGGAAACTAGCGGGGCGATGACTGGGGGAAGTTCTACTAACAGATCAACCTTGCATTTTGGCACGGTTGAGGCTAGTGAGGCTGCTAGTGAAGCGCGGACGATCGCATCTCTGCAAGAAAGGTTGGAGGAAATTGAGCGGATTTTGGAACGGTGCAAAATTGCGATCGATCGCGCTTCTGTTGCAGTTAAAACTCGCAGCCAAGAATTGATGGAAGCAAAACAAAATTTGCGCGAACATCAGTTGCGCTTGGAACAGTTGGATTCGGAAATTAAGAATTTGCAAGCGCAACAGGAACAAGTGCGATCGCAAATTGCGAAAAACACACAGGAATTAACTAATTCGCGATCGAGATTGCAGTTGGTGGAACGAGAATTGCCCGCACAGGAAACTCAATTGCAGCAGTACCGGCAAACTTTGGCGCAGTTGGAAGAGTCGAACAGTCACAGCGAATGGCAGCAAATGCAATCGAGTTTGCGCGCTCTGGAAGCGCAACTGCAAGAGCGAGAATTGGCTCTGAGAAACGTCCAGCAACGCCTTGTAGACTTGGAAAATCAATTCGGGCGTTTGGAAGACAAAATTAAGGAAGGCAGCGAGAAATTGCAGGAATGGCAAGTGCAGCAAAATGCGGGGGCGGATGCACTCGATCGCATTGTTTCCCAGCAGTTAGAACTCGATGGACAAATTGCCGCAGCTAAGGCGGCTTTGGGGGAAATTGAGGAAAAATTGGGCGTGCAGAAGGGAGAGCGCGATCGGGCGGAATCTCAATTGCGAGAACAGCATTTAGCCAAACAACAGTTACAATGGCAGTTGCAAAAACTCCACGAAACCCAGCAAGAACGACGGGAACAATTAGCCGCAGTCCGCACTCTATTGGAAGCGCAGCGGGCGGAAATGCCCGACCCCGTGCCGTCGATTCCTGAAAATGTCGAGAAAGCCAATTTGACGGAATTGCAGCAAGAAGTAAAGGCGATCGCCAAACGCATTCAAGCTTTAGAACCTGTCAATATGCTAGCCTTGGAAGAGTACAACCGCACTCAAGAGCGCCTTCAAGAATTGAGTCAAAAATTGACGACATTGGAAGGAGAACGCACTGAACTGCTGTTGAGAATCGAAAACTTTACCACACTCAGGCGGCGCGCTTTTAAAGAAGCTTTCGACGCGGTTAACGAGAACTTTCAGACTATCTTTGCGGAACTTTCCGAAGGCGATGGCTATCTCCAGCTAGATGACCAGGAAGACCCCTTCAGCAGCGGCTTGAATTTGGTGGCTCACCCGAAGGGCAAACCCGTACAGCGGCTGGCTTCCATGTCTGGAGGCGAAAAGTCGCTGACGGCGCTGAGTTTTATTTTTGCGCTGCAACGCTACCGCCCGTCTACGTTTTACGCTTTTGATGAAGTGGATATGTTTCTCGATGGGGCAAATGTGGAGCGATTAGCTAGAATGATAAAACGACAGTCTGAACAAGCCCAGTTTATTGTTGTGAGTTTGCGGCGACCTATGATTCAATCGGCTGAGCGTACAATTGGCGTTACTCAAGCACGGGGAGCTTATACTCAAGTCATAGGACTGAAGTTGTAGTCCCGGAGTTTATGTTAACGCTCGTGTTGAGTGATATATGTACTTAATAAATCAGGATTAAAGTTAGAATGACATCCGAACAAATCTGCCAACGCTCCGATATTCTAGGCACTCAAGTCATCACCCGCGACAGAGGTAAACGCTTGGGGGTGGTCAGTCAATTGTGGGTGGACATTGACCGGCGGGAAGTTGTGGCGATCGGTCTGCGTGATAATATATTTGCGGTCGCTGGAATGCCGAAGTTTATGTTCCTCAGCAATGTCAGCGAAATCGGCGACGTGCTGTTGGTGGAAGATGAGAGCGCGATCGAAGATGATGTTGATGTTGAAGTCTACAGCATTTTGATTAACAGCGAAGTTATTACCGAAACCGGCGAACTTTTAGGTAGGGTGCGGGGCTTTAGGTTCGACCCCGAAGACGGTAAGTTAGTTTCTATAATTATCGCTTCCTTGGGAATCCCCCAAATCCCCGACCAAGTTCTCAGCACTTACGAGTTGGGCATTGAAGAAATTGTCAGCAGCGGCCCGAATCGCTTGATTGTGTTTGAAGGTTCCGAGGAAAGGCTCAGACAGCTTAGTGTGGGTTTGCTCGAGCGCGTCGGTTTGGGTCAAGCACCTTGGGAACGAGAAGAAGACGAGGCAGGTTATTATCCGAAACCCGTGGCTACGGGAAATCAATTGGGCCCGGGCGTGCGGATACCTGCACCGGAAATGCGGAGCCGCGTAGCTGCGCCTGCGGTGGAGGAAGTTCCTTGGGATGAGGATTTAGAGTGGAATCGGCCTGCGGTTCGCCAGCCGCCGATGCGCGCGGTGCAGGCACAGCAGCCGCCAATCGAGGATTACGAGGATTACGAAGAGGATAATTGGGGCGGCGAGGAGGACGATTACGAAGAGGAGGAGTACGAGGAGAAACCCCAATACACTCGCGCTGAGATTTCTCGCCCGAAGCAGCCAGTGGTGGAGTACGAGTACGAGGATGATGTGGAGGCTGATGCTTGGGCTGACGATGAGGCACCGAAGCCTTACCAGGCTCCTCGGGTGAATATCCCTGAGAAAACTAAGACTCCTGAGTATGAGGAGGAGCCTGGTTATTAGAAATTAATCCCTCGGTTGGACGGGTTTACGAGATTGTTTGTTTTAGAAATAGATAGTTGTGAAATCCGCCCCTACAATGGCCTGTAGGGGCGGGTTTCACCAACCATATCGGCGTAAAACCAACAATATAATAAACTCGCCCCCGCCCAACCAATAATCGGAATCTACATTTTTTTTGGACTATCTCGAACATCAGGTTAATCTAGATTATCGGCTGTGTGGGGGGCGGGTTTATCTAAATTGTTGGTGAACCTCAAATATTGTTTGTAAAAGCCGCCCCTACGCTAAATTATGAAAAAAACTTTTATTAAAACCTTTATTTTCAGATTAATAACATATCTAATTTTTCCAATTTTTTTATCTACCACCACGGCTGAAATTGTCTTGCGAGTTGCGGGATACAAACCCTGGCAAATAGAAAATGTTGATGTTGCGGTCGAACCAAAAGGTAACTTTTTTACCAAAGACTCGGAACTCGGCTACAAGCATTTGCCTGGTAAATTCAAGGTGACACTTAACGGTAATTACTCATTTAATGCCACTCATCTCAATAATAGTTTAAGAATAACTCATCCCCTCAATACTTACAATTTATCGTCCACAAAGCCAGAAATTTGGATATTTGGCTGTTCTTTTACCTACGGTTGGTCATTGAATGATAGTGAAACTTATGCTTGGTTGCTGCAAGAAAAATTACCCAAGTATGAAATAGTAAATTTTGGCGTTAACGGGTATGGCACGCTGCACTCGTTGATTCAATTCAAAGAAGCACTCAAACAAGGAAATAAACCAAAAATGGCGGTGATTGCTTATGCGGGATTTCACGACCGCCGCAATACTTTGTTAAGGGCGAGAAGAAAGCAAATGGCTGCTTGGAATAAACTGGGTATTTTATTCCAGCCCGATGCTAGGCTGAATGGAGAAAATAATTTTACCTACAAAATGGCAAAACTTGAATATCACGAGTTCCCGCTGATGCGGGTTTCTGCATTAAGCCATTTTTTGGAGGTTAATTACAATCAATTTGAAGAGGGATTGTACAAAAGTCACGAGGTTTCTAAGGCAATTATTGAAGAGTTTAACCGTGTGGCTGAGGCTAATGGTGTTAAGTTAGTTGTGGCGGGAATTAATACAGGTTCTGCTAAGATGTTGGAGGAGTTAAGTCAGCAGGGAATTGCTACGGCGGATATTTCTGTTGATTTGAAAATACCTGCCAATAATAATTTACCTCATGACCTTCATCCAAGTGCGATCGCCAATCGGCAATATGCAGAAAAGTTGGAAGGCTTTTTGCAACGTACTGTTTTAAAGTAAGTTAACGAACCGCGAAGGCGCAAAGGGCGCGAAGGAAGAGATAAAGAGGAAGTTTAGAAGTTATTTAGGGTTGCTAGACTGATGGGATTATTTGATTTTGTTTCTTTTAAATTGCCTCGAAAATTTCTAATTGATGGGTTTTTCCTGTTTTTACTTGTTCTCCTCACAGTTGCAGTAACATCAATCTATGTATCCAGCGAACATACTTTTTATTGGTGGGATTACGCGGGATACAATACCGCTACAGTCAACACGGCAAATTTATTTCGAGAGTCGCCAGATAAAGCATGGCGCGGAGTTATAGAATCGCTATCTAAGGAAAAAAACCTGTTAATCTCTCTGCCGTTAGTGCCGTTTATTCTATTATTTGGCGAGTCTCGACTAAGTTACATTCTCAGCGTATCCCTGATTTATGTGCTGCCGTTTCGCCTGTTGCTGGGGGCAATTTCTGCAAAGCTAATTCCAGTTTATTCCCGCCGGGTCTTTTGGTCAACGGTGCTGCTGAGTTTATTAATTCCGATGAGTTGGATACCGACTCTGCGGGGATATCTGGATACTGGCGGCTGTGTGTTTGTAGCCTTGGCAATTTGGGTTTATTTGCAGGATGTTAAGCTGAAATCTTGGTGGAAAATCCCGTTAATTGGGTTTTTGCTGGCGGCGGCGATTCTGTTGCGGCGTCATTTTGCTTATAGTGCGATCGCATTTTTGGGTGCAGCGACTTTACAGGTTCTCATCGAGTTTATTGTACTAATATACTGTAAAAAAACGTCGTTGTCGTCTCCAAAAGACAAGGACGCCCCAGTGCCGTTTTCCTACAGAAGCTTGTTTGAATCCGCTGTTAAATTGGTATTGATAGCTGCAACTAGCTTTACTATTTTAATGTTGGTAGCGGGAGATTTTACTCGCAGTGCTCTGACGGTTGACTACCGCAATTTGTATGTCGCTTGGAGTTTGCCTGTAAATGATATTTTAACTCGTTATGCAGATTTTTACGGTTTGGGCACTTGGCTGCTGGTACTGATTGGTTTTTCTGCGGGAATTCTCACTCGAAAGCTGGTTCCGGCGGCGGCTATTTTTGTTTCGTTGTTTGGGGTTTTGTCGGTGGTTGAATGGCTGTTAGTTTTGCGTTACGGCTACTTGCACTATACAATTCATATTACACCGATCGCACTTTTAGGACTATCCACATTTTTCTGGACAGCTTGGCTGACACTCAAGGGAAAATTCCGGTATTTTATGCTGGGCGCGGCGGGTTTGTACCTGCTTGTAAATGCTGCAGTCGGGTTAATTCCTCTGAAAATTGATTTGCCAAGACTGTTTGTGGGTAATTTTCCGCCGTTAGTGCGATCGGATTACGACGAAGTTATAAAATTAGTAGAATTTCTGCGAAAATTAGCACCAAATGAAGAACCGATTTATATTGCCGGTGCTTCTAACAGTTTTAATGCTAACATACTCCGACAAGCCAACCGCAAATTAAACCCGCCGGAGGGCTGGTGGAAATTAAATACCATCGGGAGGCCGCAAATTGACTCGCGCGATACTTACCCGCTACCGGAGTTGTTGCAGTCACAATATGCGGTGGTTGCTACACCCTTTCAGCAGGTGTTACCGAGTGACGAACAAGTTTTGCGATCGCACGAACAAGATGTTGTTAAAGTTGTGTACGATGCCTTTACTCAAAACTGGGAAATTGCCCGCGATTTCCAATTGCTACCGGAACAGTTTAAGCTAGAAAACGGCGTGACTGTCAGCGTTTACCGGAGGGTGCGGCCGACTGATACAGCAACGGCAGTTAGGGCTCTGGAGGCGATGCAGCGCCAAATAGTCGATCGACCGGGCACGCAGTTAGATTGGATTAGTTTGCATCAATCAATCTACACAAGTGCCAATTATTCAGTCAGTCAAGAATCGGATAACCTATATAATATTGTAACTCATCCAATTAAAAACAGCAAGAAACTCGATACATCTTTCCTCTATTTAGGTTCCATCTCCGACAAAGCGAAAGTTACAGGCAAACTCAATTTACTTAACAAGCAATGTCCGGGAGTTGTCCTGCGCTTGACTTTGTGGGACAAGCAAGGTAAATTAGTAGACTCAGCAGAGATGGCTTATAGTCAAAAAAGTGCGATCGGCTTAAATCTATTAGTTGAGGGCAAAAATCCCATTTATCTGCTGCTTGAGGTATTGAGTAGCAGCAAACAGGATTTAACAAACCAATGCCGACTGGAGATTAACAATTTGGCTGTCAGTAGGTAAGTGGAACCGTCAATGCAAAAACACCAAAAATCTCACTGGTATTTTAATCTATCTCTCTATACTTTTGTCATCATCGGTTCCCTGATGGCCACTGGCTATATTTTCCCAATTGGAGGCAATTTCCCCGAAGTGCCACCCATTAAATTTATGTTAAATCCTGAACTCTACAAAAATGACTATTACGTTCAGGAAATGGTTAAATTCAATCCGAGATACTACTATTATTATATCATCTATTTGCTCGCAAACTTAGGAACCAGCATTCCCCTAGCGCACTTTATTTATCAATTCCTAGCCTTCGGTTCATTTATCCTAGCTTGCTACGCAATTATCAATATTTATACTAATTCAAAACTACCTGCTGCAGCGATGGCTTTTTTATGTATAGCCGCTTCATTTACAGATGTTGGTAACACGCTGATATTTTCCAATAAATCAGTACCCAGTACCTTCGCTATGGCCTTCGCAATCTGGGGCATTTACTTTAGTTTGCGCCAAAAATGGCTGACCGGATATTTATTTTTTGGACTGGCTTGTCTGCTGCAATTTTTAGTTGGTTTGTTGCCGGGATTGATGATGATTCCCGTTTTAGTTATTGAATCTGTAAAACAGCGGAAGTTCAAAACATTGATTTTAGCGATCGCACTTTTAGCAGCAATGGCAAGTATCGTTTACGTACCGATGTTATTAACAGGTACTACCAGCACTCACACTATCGACAACGCCGAGTTTGTCTACATTCACGCAACAGTCCGCAACCCCCACCACATCCTCCCGTCTAATTGGGATGTGGGGAATTGGTTCAACTTTATATGTTTCATAATGGGTGGCTTGCTTTGCATCAAAAACTCCTATTTATTGCCCAAAGAAGACAAGATTAATTTTTATGTAATTGTTGGTACATCGATTTTTGCACTGTTTCTGAATTACGTATTTGTAGAAGTTTACCCGCTGGCTTTTATCGCCAAACTACAGTTAGCTAGAACCGTACCTTTTGCTCAAATAATTATATTTATTGCTGTAGCTTTGATGGTCGAGCGACTTTACAGAGAAAAACAAATAGCTGTTAGCTTGTTGCTGTTAGCTGTACTAACGTTGCCTTTTAGGGGCATCATTTTCTTAGCATTATCAGTTTGGCAAACAAAAAATTACGTATTGCCCAAACGATATAATATATTGTTGTGGATTTTAGCAGCAGGAACGGTAATTTTCAGCTTGATATATCCGGTGACTGATTCATGGGAAATAGTTGGCGATCGCATAATTAGCATCCCCGTCCTTTTCTCAATCCTCGCTTTCCCATTCATTTTAGAAAAAACATCCCTAGCTACATCGATCAAACAGGCTATAACTCACACATTAGCCTTAATAACTACCGCCACCTTAGTTTTTGGAGTAGCAGGAATTCTGCCCAAACCTATATTAAATGTATTTCAAACAAGAGTTAATATCAATGCCTTTCCCAGAGACGACTTAAGCAAATTAGCTGTCCGATTTTCGCAAAGTAGCAGCCGCGATTCACTCGTATTAATTCCACCTTCAGTTACCAGCTTTCAGTTTTTCTCCGAAAGAGCGATTGTCGTCAACTTCAAAAACTTTCCCTTTACCGAAAAAGGCATCAAAGAATGGCAAAGTCGCATGGAAACCGTTTTAGGAGTGCCATTAAACCCGCAAATGATCTGGGGAGGAAATGACTTTTTCATCCGCCGCAGCAGTTCAGATTTAGTCAAAGTAGCCAAAAATTATCATGCCGATTATATCCTGACTCGTACTGACTGGCATCCAAATATTCCAGGGGAAATCGCAGACAAACAAGGCAAATGGATACTGTATAAAATTAGGTAAGAGGTAATTGGTAAAACTTGTTAAATCCCAATTATAATTTTATCTGAGTCAGCATAGACAGAGTTTGCTTGTCTGTAAGCAATTCCATCGCCGATTTATCTGCGTTAATCAGCGTTAATCAGCTTTAATCTGCGGTTAAATATCAAAACCAGAATCATCAATAATTTCGCTAATTTGCTTATCCACATAATCAGCATCCACATTCCGCGCCATCAACTCAGCTAAAATCCCCAAAGAAATCAACTGCACCGACAGAATTGTACACAAAATCCCAAAAAATAACAAAGGTCGATTCCCGATCGGCCCAAAATTCATCCCCGCCAAATTCAGAAACCAAATAACTATCAAATAACTCAGCGAAACAGTTCCAACCAAGCCAAAACATAATCCCAAACCTCCAAACAAATGACCCGGTTTGTGTAAATACTGCGTCGTGGCTAACACTGTCAACAAATCAATAAATCCCCGCGCATAGCGTTCCCAGCCGTAATTAGATTTTCCGTGCTTTCGCGGATGATGTTCTACAACTACTTCCCCAATTTTAAACCCTAAATTGTTTGCTAAAGCTGGAATGTAGCGGTGCAATTCCCCGTACAATTTAATCGACTGCAAAACTTCCCTACGGTAAGCTTTAAAACCGCAATTCATATCGTGCATTTGCACCCCAGTCAGCAAACACGCAACAGCATTAAACAGCTTGGAAGGTAAAGTTTTAGAAAGCGGGTCGTTCCGCTGTTTTCGCCAACCGGAAACTAAATCAAATCCCGATTCTAAATGATGTAAAAATTTGGGAATTTCAGCGGGGTCATCCTGAAGGTCAGCATCGAGAGTAAAGATAATTATCCCTGCTGCATTGCGAAATCCTGCTGAAAGTGCGGCGGATTTGCCAAAGTTGCGGCGCAGTTTAATCGCTTTAATGATTTTGGGATGTTGGCTGGCTAAATCAGTGATTTCTTGCCACGAATAATCGCGGCTACCGTCATCTATGAAAATCACTTCGTAACTGTCAATTTCTGTTTGAAACATGACAAGTTGGATTTTTTCAAACAGCAATTTGAGGGTAGCTTCTTCGTTGTGAACTGGGATTACGAAGCTGAGATGTTTTGGCATAGGGCTATTCTATTTCATTTGTGTTGTCAATGAGATTTTTTTATTAACCGCAGAGGGCGCAGAGGGCACAGAGGAGGAGAAAGAGAGGTTTTTTAGTTTTTATTGATAACTTGGGAGTTTCGCAATGCTACCCAACCTTTGCGGTTTTTAAAGGAAGCATAGGCTGTCAATAATTTATCTGTTGGTGATGTTTGAATGTATCCTCTCCAAGCGGCGAATTCGTAGGAAGGGCCAAACAAGTTAACTAAATCTGGGCGCGGAAATCCTGACATGGCGAAACCTCGAACGACATTTTCTTGGTTGAGAATGGCAATACATTTTACATTGTTTTCGGGGTCTCCTACCCAGCCAATTACTCTCGCTGCTGTTGGTGCAAGTGCGGTGGCTGTATCAAAAAATCCGGGTACTCCGTCTTTGGGCGCTGACAGTAAATTTGGGTCGATTTTTGTGTCTAATGCTGCACAGAAATTGTGTTTTTTGATGTCTCGGTTAAATGGCACTAAGTTGTTAATTTTTAAGGCGTCAATTAATCCGATAAAAGCGGCGGGTTTGTTGCCTACGCGGTCTTTAATTAGCGTTACGTCGGTGATTCCTAATTGCAGTGATAATGCTACTAACGGTTGATAGGTGGCTCTGCGGGCGATCGCCATTGCAGTTTCGCCTCCCACCCCGTACATTAAAATAATCGCGACTGTCGCGACTGCAAACAGCGGTGTCAGCCAACGCCCTTGAATTCTTGGTTTTGGCTGCAACTCGCGCACCCACAATACTGTCAGCACAATTGTGCTCATCCAAAACAAAGCTGGGAGTGTCGCGTAGCGGGAAGCGGTGGCCTGTTCGACGCCAAATCCCGATCGGCTAACCGCTGCCATTAACGCCGTTTGCAGCGTGTAAAGTTGGATTGATAGCCAAGGCAGCCAATCTGGGCGATCGACCTTTTTTACCAATAGCCAATAACCGACAAAACCAGTTGCTGCCATCAAACCAATTATACCAATAATTGAAGCAAAAATAATATTTTCGCTAAAAATTCCGCCGAGATAAATGGGAATATACTCGAGAGTTTTGAGCGGGTTGATTTTAGTTAAAGAAGGGTGATGAGATGGAGTTTTATAAGTTAAAAAATAAATGCCAATCACTGCAATCGAAGCAATGAAATACAAACAAGTTATTCGCCGAGGAAACCGCAGCACAACAGCAGCAGCACACAATATCGGCCACAAAGCTAAAGGAGTGCTGTAACTAATACAGGCTAAAACGCCAAAAACAATGCTGCCAATTACCCACTTATTTTGTTTCCATTCTACATTACCAGGCTCTGCCTGGTAATGTAGATCCAGAGGCGGAGCCTCCTTCTTCCTTGACAAAAGCGTCGCATAGGATTGCAAACAAAATATCGAACAAATCACAAATAAATTAGCAATTATCCAGTGAACTCCGCTGAATCCCCGCATCCAATTGTGAGCCGCAGCAGGAGTAAAGTTAAAAATAGAAATACAAAGAACTAGCGAGATAAATAGCAGCGGAAAAACCCTCATTTTTAACGGCAGCAGAGCAATTAATACGTGGCACTGAATCCAAGCTAAGAACCAGGCAACTAAACATAAACCAATATTTGAACCTTGGGTGACAACTATATTCAAGCCATAAATAATTGCCGGAATCAAGACAAAATGCTCGTTGGCCCGAAATATCCAATCAAAAGGATTTGTAGAGAAACCGTCTACTGAATAAAAATTCCATGTCATCCACCAATAATCAAAATTAGACAAGTCTCCCGCTTGGGATATCAAGTACAAAATATATGACGCTGGTATTAGGATTCCGAGAACTGATGCGGCAATTAAAATATATTGTTGCTTGACTTTCATAGATTCAGACATGGGGAGATTTTTAATTTGTAGGGACGAGTTGAGGTGAGAAACTTTGGATATAACAGGTAACTCATTAACAAAACTCGCCCTCGCGATTTGAGTTTTCCTCGATTTTTTATTTCACTTCTCTGGCCAGCATTTTTCTGAGTCCTTGCCGCCAGTGGGGAGGATACGTGCCTAGAAGTGCTGATATTTTTACCGTAGAGAGGACAGAAAAAGCCGGACGTTTTGCGGGTGTCGGATATTCGGCGGTGGTGATGGGAATTACGCGCTGAACTTTTAGGGGAAGGCCGAGTTGTGCTGCTTCCTCAAAAATGGCGATCGCAAAATCGTACCAACTACAAACACCGCTGTTAGTGTACTGGTAAGTCCCAAAACTTTCTGACCCAAGCAGAGGAATAATTTGCGAAATTGCCTCCGCTAAATCCCCCGTCCAAGTAGGACTTCCGATCTGATCTGTTACTACTCGAATTTCTTCTCTTTCCTTTCCCAACCTCAGCATAGTTTTGACAAAGTTGCCTTTGCCTCCGTTGCCGTAAACCCACGCGGTTCTAATAATAATATTTCGGTTTCCCGCTTTCCGAATTGCTTCCTCGCCTGCTAATTTAGATTGACCGTAAGTTCCCAGTGGGTTCGTAGAATCTGTTTCCAGATAAGCAGAACCGTGGCTGCCGTCAAATACATAATCAGTAGAAAAGTGAATTAAACTTGCTCCCAGTTTTTCGCATTCTTCTGCGAGAATTCCCGGCGCAATGCCGTTGACTGCATTTGCTAATTCCGGTTCGCTTTCTGCTTTGTCTACCGCAGTGTAAGCACCCGCATTGACGACTAAATCCGGTTGAATTTCAGCCATTGCTTGACAGATGCTTTCGGGTTGGGATAAGTCCAGGCGAGTGCGATCGACCGCAATTACCTCTCCCGAAGATAATAAAATCGGCTGCAATTCTTGAGCTAGCTGTCCGCTGCCACCTGCGAGTAAAATTTTCATGATCAAAACACTTGAGCTCTTTTCAACGTTTGTCCAGCTTGGTCTTTAGCTGATAAGATTGGTTGGTCACCATCTAGCGGCCAGTCGATCGCCAAATCGGGGTCATTCCACAGGATACACCGCTCGTGTGCTGGTGCGTAATAATCTGTCGTTTTGTACAAAACTTCAGCCGTCTCCGAAACCACTAAAAAACCATGAGCAAATCCCGCTGGAACCCAAAATTGCCGTTTATTTTCTGCACTCACCACACAGCCAACCCACTGCCCAAAAGTCGGCGAACTTTTTCTAATATCCACCGCTACATCAAAGATTTCGCCAGCAACTACCCGCAGCAATTTGCCTTGAGGATGCTGCATTTGGTAGTGCAAACCGCGCAACACATTTTTAGAGGATTTGGAATGATTGTCTTGAACAAATTCTGCCGTCACACCTGTTTTTTCGACAAAAACTTTGTGATTGAAACTCTCAAAAAAGAAACCGCGATCGTCTCCGAAAATTTTCGGCTCAACGATCAGAACTTCCGGTATTTCAGTAGATATAACATTCATAGTTGGCTGTATCGCGTGATAAACTCATACTCAGTCTACGCTATTTTACTATGAAAACTGACACATATCTCAAAAAGTTGTATGCCAACCGCTTTGATTCGCGACAAATGCAAGCGAAGGTGGCACTCTGGAAAGTTTTAATTGACGAATTCTTACAAGATTATGTGCCTCCCGAATCAGCTATCTTAGATATTGGCGGCGGTTACTGCGAGTTTATCAATCAAATTAGGGCTGAAAAAAAATGTTTGATTGACCTCAATCCCGATTCAAAGTTATTTGCAAATCCTGATGTGAAGGTGCTGAACATTGATGTTTTAAATTTGGAGTCTAATAAATTTTTTACCGAACAGTTCGATCGTATTTTTATCTCAAATTTTTTTGAACACCTCCGAAACAAAGAGGAACTTGTAGAAATTATCTCGTTTTGCTTTGATGCCCTCAAGCCGAGCGGTTCTTTATTGGTAATTCAGCCTAATTTTAAATACTCCTACAAGGAATATTACGATTTTATCGACCATCAATTACCGATAACGCATTTATCGCTGCAAGAGCTTTTACAAACTGTCGGGTTTGAAATTGACCTGATTATACCGAGATTTTTACCGTTTTCGACGAAAGGCAGACCGGCTTCGCCCTTGCTGTTAAAAGTTTACTTAAAATTGCCTTTTTTGTGGGGAGCTTTGGGAGGGCAAATGTTTGTTAAAGCCTCGAAACACAAGAATTGAGTATCTTTCTCAAGATCGACACTTCCCGTCAGAGGTGGAAAATGAGAATCTAGGGAAATCGCTCATTTTAATAATTCCTCGACTGGAATGCTAAAACCTGGTAAAACAATTTGCGCGCTAATAACTTCCCCAGCAATAAAGATGCTTATGGTTTGTTTTGTTACTACAATAATCCATTGGTTTTCAGGATATACCAGCCAAACTTCCTCACTTCCCGATTCTAAATATTCTGTAGCTTTAGCAATTAGATCTTCCGCCCGATCAGTTGGCAAAACAATTTCAGCACCGAAAGGAAAACTTTGTGGCAGCACTTTGAGATTGCCAAATTGTGCGACAAATTCCGGGGGAAGGTAAGCAACAGCAGGATAGCGTCCCTGCTGGTTGGTGCGGCAAGGAACATCAGTATAAACCTCCCCTTATTGTCCGCTAGAGTCTTTGTAAGTTCTCCAATAAAAGTAAAGATTTCCTTGCACATTGCTATGCTTGAGAGTCATGCCATTTTTTTCCAATAATTCACCATCAACCCACTCTTGCATATCCGGTGGACTTTCCATCCATGCTTCTAGAGAGTAGATTTTCGATTGGGCAATAACTGTAGAAGTTATCATGTTTTTGCGTCTGCGCGGGGAACTTTTTTTCTATGATACCAGATGCGATCGAGCTTTGGTTGACAAAAGCGCGATCGCACTTTGTAGATGGCACTTTTCAGTGTTATCATAAAAGTTACAAAGTATCCAGCATTTCTGGCTTTGTCCAATTAGGATGAAGCTGCCATAAAGCATCACTTTGAGGACAAACATGATGACACAAACTCAATCATCCGCCGCCTTTGCACTCAATATTCCACTAACACTAACACTCACCGTTACCCGCGAACAGTTCGTTGAATTGGCCATCGCCAACCGAGAATTACAATTAGAAAGAACAGCAACAGGGGAATTAATCGTGAATCCACCAACCGGAGGCGAAACAGGATACAAAAATCTCGACATAGAAGGACAACTTTGGTTGTGGAACCGTCAAACTAAACTAGGTAAAGCGTTTAACTCTTCTACTGGTTTTCACTTACCCAATGGAGCAGATCGCTCTCCCGATGCAGCTTGGGTGCGTCAAGAAAGGTGGGATGCACTCACCCCAAAACAAAAAGAAAGCTTTATTCCCTTGTGTCCTGATTTTGTGGTAGAACTTTGTTCTAAAACTGACAGCATGGAACCGCTGCGAGCCAAGATGAAAGAGTATATGAACAATGGCGCTCGTTTGGGGTGGTTGATAGATAGAAAAAACAGAAAAGTAGAAATTTACAGGCAAAATCAAGATGTAGAAGTGCTGGAAAATCCTGTTACTTTGTCCGGTGAAGATGTGTTGCCGGGGTTTGTCTTGGATTTGACAGAAGTTTGGGGATAAGCGATAGAGGGTAGGCACGGGCCACTACCCTACAAATCTGTATAAATGATTTAGATTTGCTATAATTATTGACAAATAAACACATTGCAATTTCAAACAGTATGATCGAGAAAAAAATCTTACAGGAAGGTTAAGAATATACATTTCGTTCATACTTTGAGTTGCCTTACGAAACGGATCAAATTTTAGCAGAATTTAATTACTCGCCCATCAAAACTGAGCTGTCTTTGCCGCATACCTCTAGAGAACCTGATTGACTGACAAAAGTTTAATTAGCCCAAACTACAGTGGTAGCTTGAAACTCAATTCGGTAAGTTCTTTGCTGATGTTGTAAACGAGAAGCCTTGACTGGTTCGGGGTCAATATTAGTAGAAAAAGAGATAACAGAAATTAAATTCCAGCCCTTGTTCAGAGCTTGTTTGACCCAACTCCAGCCAATTTTCAAGTAGCTAGCACCCCGATACCAATGTGGATCTACACAGCGACGCTGACCTAAAATGACAACTTCAACACCTTGAGCAGTCAAGAAGAAAGTAGTCATCGCTAACACCAAGCACAGTCGAGAAATAGCTGGAGCCCAACGGAGTTTAGAGTCTTCGAGATTGAATCCAGAGGATTTATCATCCAGAAAATTTTCCTCAATGGTAAAGCGGAAGCCATATTCCCGAAAAGTTTGGAGATTAGTAGGTTCGGTACTAATAATGTACCAGTGTTCGCCATTCGTAGATTCCCACGCAATTGCTAGATGGACATCTGTGAGCGAGTTACATTTGTGAATTTGAACGTTGTGGATCAGTTTTGCCTCGCCGATGGCTACCGGAAATTGACTCACTCGCTGCCACCCCTGCCGTGGATGACGCAGCCAAAAATTCCCTTTAATCCGGATTCGACAGTGCCAGCCTAATTTTCTGACATAACGGACTAATTCGGCATTGGCAAACCCCCTCTCAGCCAAGAGAATGACTTTGACATCGACTGGTAGGAGCCTTGAGACACGCTTGAGGAGGTCCTGATAAGTATCGATGTTGACACTACTACTTTTGTGTTTGAGTACTCGCGGGCCCACCGGAATCGCTCTGCCCAAATGTACAACACAGATCCGAATGATGCAATATTTATCCCATAACATACTGGTATCAAAACTCAGATAAATTTCTGAGTCTTTCTAGTTGGCAAAGGAGGCCTTCACTACAGGACTATAAAGTTTTGCTGGGTTGATGCGAGGATTATTTACCCATCGAGACAATCTTCGTTGTGTGCTTTGGGCTATTTCTGCTTTGGTGCAAACATGGTCGATCCATTTGGTTAGATTTACCTTGCCTTCTACAATCAAACCAACCATCATCCAACACATCACTCCTAGATGTCTTAAATCTGACCACTGACTGTATTGACCTGCGAATTTCATTAGTTTATGATGAAGATGAGAGCGGCGATCGATCATTTCGATTCATACTGGTTTTTTGGTTAAAAACAGTTTATCCCTCTTTTTCTCTTTAATCCAGTCTGGGTCAGCTTTTACCCCGATCTTGACTGACTTTTGTCAGTCAACCAGGTGCTAGCTACTTGAAAATTGGCTGGAGTTGGGTCAAACAAGCTCTGAACAAGGGCTGGAATTTAATTTCTGTTATCTCTTTTTCTACTAATATTGACCCCGAACCAGTCAAGGCTTCTCGTTTACAACATCAGCAAAGAACTTACCGAATTGAGTTTCAAGCTACCACTGTAGTTTGGGCTAATTAAACTTTTGTCAGTCAATCAGCTCAATGACCCAAGCACATGGCTCATCGCGGATAATGTGATTGAAATTGACGAACATTCACAGTTGGGACAAGTTCGAGTCAGTCAATGGCTTGACTTGCATTTTTATCGTGCCGCTGAACACAGAGTCAATTTAATCCTCGTCCAAAGAATGAAGCCCATGTCAAACGGTCAGCCGTTTCCACCCTTATGGTTGGCTTGGGTGGGAGAACGAACTCTCCCTCTAGAAACAGTCTGGTTTAAGTATTTACGACGCTTTGGAGTGGATCATTGATATAAATTTGTCAAGCAACGACTACACTGGACATTGCCTAACCTAAGAACTCCCGAACAATCCGAGCGTTGGAGTGATTTAATGCCGTTGATGAGTTGGCAACTCTGGCTAGCTAGGGATTCAGTGGTTGAGAATGTATT
>NZ_JAUBQU010000141.1:0-13956 GCF_036701435.1 Microcoleus sp. Pol12A5 | reverse complement strand
CAGCAGCAGCGCCATCCTTCGGTTCAGGCTTGTCAACCACGATGCACTCGGTTGTCAGCACCATGCCAGCAATAGATGCGGCATTTTGCAGAGCAGAACGAGTCACCTTCGCGGGGTCAACGATACCAGCTTCAAACATATCGACAAACTCATTTGTCGCTGCGTTAAAACCGACGTTAAACGGCTTTTCTTTGACGCGCTCAGCAATCACAGCGCCGTTCAAACCAGCATTTTCAGCAATCCGCTTCAGAGGAGCAGCCAGAGCCCGTGCCACAATCAAAGCACCGGTCAATTCTTCGCCCTTCAGGCTGCTGTTAGCCCACTCTTCCAATTGAGGAGTCAGGTGAGCCAAAGTTGTACCGCCGCCAGGAACAATTCCTTCTTCTACTGCAGCTTTGGTAGCGTTGATCGCATCTTCCAAACGCAGTTTGCGATCCTTCATTTCGGTTTCGGTAGCCGCGCCGACTTTGATCACTGCGACGCCGCCAGCCAATTTGGCCAAACGTTCTTGCAGCTTTTCTTTGTCGTAGGAAGACTCGGTTTCGTCCATTTGACGGCGAATTTGTTCGCAGCGGGACTTGACGGCGGCTTCGTTACCTTCGGCAACAATTGTGGTGCTGTCTTTGGTGATGGTGATGCGGCGGGCTTTGCCGATCATGTCGAGCTTGGTGTTTTCCAGTTTCAAACCGGCGTCTTCGGTGATTAGTTGACCGCCGGTCAATACGGCGATATCTTCTAACATAGCTTTGCGCCGATCGCCAAAACCGGGTGCTTTAACAGCAGTCACGTTCAACACACCGCGCAGTTTGTTGACAACGAGGGTAGCTAAAGCTTCTTTCTCAATGTCTTCTGCAATGATCAACAGCGGGCGGCCGGAACGAGCTACTTGTTCGAGCACGGGTACTAAATCTTGTACCAGAGCAATTTTTTTGTCTGTCAGCAAGATGAAAGGTTCTTCGAGAATCGCTTCCATCCGTTCGGTGTCGGTGACGAAGTAGGGAGAAATGTAGCCTTTGTCGAAGCGCATCCCTTCGGTAATTTCCAATTCGGTGGTCATAGACTTCCCTTCTTCCAGGGAAATCACGCCTTCTTTGCCCACCTTGTCCATTGCGTTGGCAATCATTTGACCAACTTCATCGTCGTTACCAGCAGAGATGGAGCCGACTTGAGCGATGGCTTTGGAATCTTCTACTTGTTTGGCGTGTTCGGCAATTTTTTCTACCAAAAACGTGGTTGCTTTGTCAACACCGCGCTTGAGGGCGATCGCATTTGCACCGGCGGCTACGTTACGCAGACCTTCTTTGACCATTGCGTGAGCCAAAACGGTAGCAGTTGTGGTACCATCGCCTGCTGCGTCGTTGGTTTTGGAAGCGGCTTGACGGATCAGGGCAACGCCTGTATTTTCTACGTGATCTTCTAGTTCGATTTCTTTGGCGATGGTAACACCGTCATTGACGATCTGAGGAGCTCCGAATTTCTTTTCGAGAACCACGTTACGGCCTTTGGGGCCGAGGGTTACGGCTACTGCTTCGGCCAGAATGTCCATACCGCGTTCGAGGGCGCGACGTGCATTTTCGTTGTAGATGATACGCTTAGCCATAGTTTTTGGGGATTTGAGGGTTTGAGATTTTGGATTGGGGATTATGGATTTTAGTCATTTGTCCCGTGTCATTAGTTGTTTGGCGGCGTTCGCTTTAAACTAATGACTGATGACTAAGGACTGATGACTAATGATTAATTAGTTAACGATCGCCAGAATGTCTTTTTCTGCAAGCAAGACGTATTCGTCTGTGCCGAGTTTGATGTCGGTGCCGGCGTACTTCGAGTAGAGAACTTTGTCGCCGACTTTTACTTCCATTTCAGTGCGGGTGCCGTCGTCGTTGCGCTTGCCGGGGCCCACGGCCGCGACTTCGCCTACTTGGGGCTTTTCCTTAGCTGTGTCGGGCAGAAGGATGCCGCCGGCGGTTTTTTCTTCGCTAGCGCTTACTTTCACGAACACGCGCTCGCCTAACGGTTTAACGGTAGAAACACTCAGTGATACTGCTGCCATAAATAAATCTCCAGATTACAGATTGTCGTGAGTCAGTCGTCAGGGGTCACGATGAAAGCAACAGCGGACTACTTACAACTGACATATTAGCACTCTCGACTCCTGAGTGCTAATTTAGCTTTAGTCAGGGTCGATCGCAACTTAGTTGTCAGTACGGGTTCCCGAACCGAGCATGAGTTGGAGGCAAGGAGAGGGGGGAGTGGGGGCTGTGGTGATGACTTTCAATCGCTAACCAATTACTTTTGATTGATGAAGACAATGACAGAAAATAACGAGGAATCTTGCAGCCAAGGCTTGAGCGCTTGCGTCCAAAGCTTGGGAATCGATCGAATCGAGCGGCATATTTTTATCTGTGCCGACCAAACCGTGCCCAAGTGCTGCGACCGGCAAACCAGTCTGGAGGCTTGGAATTACTTAAAAAAACGCTTGCAAGAATTGGGGTTGGACAAGCCAAGTGCCACTCGACCAACCTGCGTCTTTCGCACGAAAGCCAATTGCCTGCGAGTATGCGCGTCTGGCCCGATTATGGTAGTCTATCCAGACGGAGTGTGGTATCGCGACGTTACTCCACCCGTCATTGAGAGAATTATTCAGGAACATCTCCTAAACTCAAAGGTAGTTCAAGAATACGCTTTCTTGACTCATCCTTTGCCTGTGCCTGCTGAGGCCCAGCCAAACATTTAAGTGTAGCGCTGTTTAAGGTACAGCGTTATAGGTAAAGTGTTAAATTTAAGGTTAAGGGTGAGAATTTGAGATAGTTTGGCGTCCGGGCGATCGCACCTGCTACAGTTCAATAAAACTGTAGTTAGGTTCTTGTCTTACTTGTGCGGCTTCCCGCGATCCTGGGGTTTCTCAAAAGGTACAGTAAAAAAAATCGATCCGAGGAACTGTGAAATTTTGTGCAAAAATTTCTCAGTGGCAGACACTAAGCAGGTTGCCAAACTACACTAAAAGCAGTTAAATACGTAAGTAGGGAGTCTGCTTAAATTTCTCTATATCAGAAGTATCATTTAAAACCGGGGCATTAACCTGAAATTGAACCGATCGAGATTAACTATTTAACTTGGGCTCTGTTAGGGAGTCTCCAATCAATCAAGGCTGATCTTGGTAGGGCGATCGTCCATTACAGGTTTGGGCTGCATTCCAGGTCGTAAGACACTGACAAACAGCCGTCAATTATAGGTTGGAAAGCGGTAATACCCGCCCCGCTTTCCCTCACCGCCATCCCTTCAGCCGACCGTCGTCCTCCACTCCCAGCCTGGTGGCGGGGGACTGAGGGAAAAAACAGAAGTGAAAACAAGGAAGTGTGCGGGATACTTTAGCGGGAATAAACATGACAAAGGACAATAATTCAGGAGAGCAAAAACGGCTGATGCTGGTTGACGACGACCCCAACTTGATCTTGCTCGTCAAGGACTACTTGGAGTTTCGGGGTTACAACGTCATTACAGCAGAAAACGGCAGAGACGCTCTGGAAAAACTAGAACAAGAAGTTCCCGACTTGATTATCTGCGATGTGATGATGCCGGAAATGGACGGCTACACTTTAGTCAAACACATCAGGGAAGACCCTCGCACTAGCTGGATTCCCGTTCTTTTCTTGTCCGCAAAAGGTCAAAGTTCAGACCGAGTAAAAGGCTTGAGCACTGGGGCTGACGTTTATATAGTCAAGCCTTTTGAACCAGAAGAACTGGTAGCCCAAGTGGAATCTTCTCTGAAAGCAGCATCCCGCTTGATTCGCCACTCAAATCCCGGTATGGAGAGTGGCCCAAAAATTAAGGCGCGCCGCAATGTCGAATTGACTCCCACTGAGTTAAAGGTGGTACAGTTGCTAGCGCAGGGCATGGCAAACCGCCAGATCGCAGACGTGATGAATGTAAGCCAGCGGACTATCGAAAGCCACGTCAGCAATATGCTGGGTAAAACAGGTCTGCACAACCGGACAGAGTTAGCTCGCTGGGCTCTTGAAAGCAAAAAGGCTTGAGCGGAGGTAGTCTGCGCTATGAAATCAGGGGAGCAAAATCTACTGCTATGCGTTTCGGTATGCCTGATTGGCGGTAGGGCGGTGGGCGCGGTAGTGTAGTTTGAAGGCGCCATTAACCTTGACACGGCAGCCGGTATTGAGTTACGAGGCGTATAGTTTGTGAGAGCCCCTCGCTCAAATGCAAGGAGGGTTAAAAGAACCCTCTGGCGGTAGAGCCGAAAATATGAAATACTGGGGAGATGGAGTTTTCTGAAGTTTAATCTATTGCCTCAGTTAGCTCCATGTTGCTAAAATGTGATATTTAGATTAACTTCTTTCTACAATTATTAGGTCTAAGTTTCTATGACAAACTTAATGAACCGCCTTTCTATTTTTGTGGACGGGAACAATATGTTCTACGCTCAACAAAAGAACGGCTGGTTTTTTGATCCTCGCAGGGTGCTCGAATATTTCAAAACTTCGCAGCCGAATGTCATCTTGATCAATGCTTTCTGGTATACGGGCCTAAAAGACCCCCAAGATCAAAGGGGATTTCGAGATGCTTTAATCAGTCTAGGTTACACGGTTCGCACTAAAATTCTTAAGGAATATTACGACGATGCTTCGGGCAGATATTCTCAAAAGGCTAATTTAGACATAGAAATTGTGGTTGATATGTTTAATACCGTGGATCAATACGACCAAGTTGTGCTCTTTAGCGGGGATGGAGATTTTGAGCGGGCGATCGAACTTCTCCGCTCGAAAAATACTCATATTACTGTGGTATCAACCGAAGGAATGATTGCTAGAGAGTTACGAAATGCTACAGATAGGTATATAGACCTAAATGAAATTAGGGAACATATCGAGAAGATGGATTATTAGTCATTAGTCAGTAGTTATTAGTCATTAGTCATTAGTCAGTAGTTATTAGTCATTAGTCAGTAGTTATGGGTTAGGGGTTATTAATTATTCGTTATGGGCGCGAGACAGGGGACTGGTGACTGGAGGCTAAAAATCCAGAAAAACGGACAAGTAAAAATCAGGAAAACACTTTTTTAGAGCTATGAAAACTCAACCAAGTCAAGACCGAATTATTATTTTCGATACGACTTTGCGCGACGGAGAACAATCTCCGGGTGCATCTCTGAATGTGGATGAAAAGCTGACGATCGCTCGCCAGTTAGCGAGATTGGGCGTAGATGTGATTGAAGCGGGTTTCCCTTTCACCAGCACGGGAGATTTTGAGGCAGTCCAAAAAATAGCCCGATCGGTTGGCACAGAAAATGGGCCGACAATTTGCGGTTTAGCGAGGGCGAGAAAGGAGGATATTAAAACAGCAGCAGAGGCTCTGAAACCAGCAGCAAATTCGCGAATTCATACGTTTCTGGCTACGTCTGATATTCACTTGGAGTATAAGCTGAAAAAGACGCGGGCTGAGGTTCTGGAAATTGTGCCGGAAATGGTGGCTTACGCTAAGTCTTTTGTGGATGATGTGGAGTTTTCGCCGGAAGATGCTTGTCGATCGGAACCGGAGTTTTTGTATCAGGTTCTAGAACGGGCGATCGCAGCGGGTGCGACTACTGTTAATATTCCCGATACTGTCGGCTACACGACTCCGAGCGAATTTGGGGCTTTGATTCGGGGAATTAAGGAAAATGTGCCGAATATCGATCGCGCAATTATTTCGGTGCACGGTCACAATGACTTAGGATTGGCTGTTGCTAACTTTTTGGAAGCCGTGAAAAATGGCGCCAGACAGTTAGAATGCACGATTAACGGGATTGGCGAACGGGCGGGAAATGCAGCACTGGAAGAGTTGGTAATGGCGCTTTACGTGCGGCGCCAATATTATAATCCGTTCTTGGGCAGGCCTGCTGATTCTGAGGAACCGCTGACAAATATTGACTCGCGCCAAATTTACAAAACTTCCCGCTTGGTTTCCAATTTGACGGGGATGTTGGTGCAGCCAAACAAGGCGATTGTCGGGGCAAATGCTTTCGCTCACGAGTCGGGAATTCACCAAGATGGGGTGCTGAAAAATAAGCGGACATACGAAATTATGGACGCTGAGTCGATCGGCTTAACTGAAAACCAAATCGTTTTGGGCAAATTATCCGGCCGCCACGCATTTCACACTCGCTTGAAAGAGTTGGGTTTTGAAATGGCAGACGATGAGCTAAATAAGGCTTTTGTCAAGTTTAAAGATTTGGCAGACAAGAAAAAAGAGATTACTGATTGGGATTTAGAGGCGATCGCCAATAACGAAGTGCACCAAGCACCGGAACTTTTCCGGTTAGAATTGGTGCAAGTTTCCTGCGGCGACAAATCTCGCCCGACAGCAACTGTCACTGTGCGGAATCCGGCGGGCGAAGAATTGACCGATGCTGCGATCGGCACCGGGCCTGTGGATGCGATTTACAGGGCTATTAACCGGGTGGTAAACGTACCCAATGAGTTGATCGAGTTTTCTGTACAATCGGTGACAGCGGGAATAGATGCGATCGGCGAAGTAACAATTCGCTTGCGGCACGAAGGCAAAGTATTTTCCGGTCACTCAGCCAATACTGACATTATCGTAGCGTCCGCAGAAGCATACATCAGCGCTTTAAATCGCCTGTATCAGGCATTGCAGTCTAATCCTGAAAAAGCCTTGGAACAGCCAACTGCGATCGGAAATCAAGTTGTTGCAAAAGCACAGCGCTGATAAATTTCTTGTCAGCCATTTTTCTTGAAACAAACCGCAGACGAACCCAAATCGAAGCAGATAAATCTCAATTAATCTGCCTTAATCCGGGTTTATCTGCGGTTTAAAATTACTGTTTTTACTAATAACCAACTCTTGAAAAATGCAAGACGAAACTTTAAAAAAAGAACGACAATTCCACGATGCTTGGGCATCCACAATCGATATTGACGGCATTCGAGTCAATGATTACTTTGAAGCTTGTACCGCCCCAGAAAATAGATTTATAGTCCAGCAAATGGGCGATATTACAGGCAAACGCCTGTTAGATTTAGGCTGTGGCGCGGGAGAAAATAGCGTTTATTTTGCTAAAAAAGGTGCAAAGTGTGTGGCTGCTGACTATTCTCAGGGCATGGTAGAAGTTGCTCTGAAATTGGCTGAGAAAAACGGCGTCAAAATAGACGGCTGCACGGTGAATGCAATGGCAATGGATTTCCCGGACAATAGTTTTGATATTGTTTATGCTTCTAATTTGTTGCACCATTTACCGGAACCAGAAAAGGCAATTCGCGAAATGCACCGCGTCCTGAAGCCTGAGGGTAAGGCTTGTTTTTGGGACCCGATGAAGCACAATCCGGTGATTAATGTTTACCGTAGAATGGCCACTGAGGTGCGGACGGAGGATGAAAGTCCTTTGGATATTAATATTGTGAATTGTGTCAAGTCTTTGTTTTCCGAGACGGCTTATGATACGTTTTGGCTGACATCGCTGTGGATTTTTTTGCGCTTTTATTTAATCGAAAAAGTGCATCCGAATGAGGAGCGTTATTGGAAAAAGATTATCATTGAACAAGAGAGATTGAAACCGGAATACTCTCGGTTAGAAGGGTTGGATGGTTTTTTGAAGAAGTTGCCTTTGATGAAGCGCTTGGCTTGGAATTTGGCTGTGGTGGCAACGAAGTAATTAAAAGAAGTACAATAAGTCACAGCATTTAATTAAGAGGCTAATTATGCCAGAAACTATTACTGCTATCTACGAAAACGGGGTTTTTCGTCCTCTGAGTCCTTTGTCATTGAATGATGGGGAAACTGTGCAAATCACAATTGTAGCGGAAGTTTCCCAGGAAGAACTCAAGGACGATCGCGAAAAGGCGATTAAGTTGATGGATGTACGAGGATTGGTGCGTTTGCCAAATAAACAGGGTAAGCTCCATCGAGCCGAATTAATCAAGCGCGCGCAGCAGTGGCGCGAATTGATGAAAAAAATGGAATCGCTACCGGGCAAGCCTCTCTCAGAAATCGTTATCGAGGATCGGGGCCCGTGGTAAATGCTTATTTTCTGGATACTAGCGCTTTAGTTAAACGATACGTGCCTGAAATAGGCACTGACTGGATTTTATCGATTACCGATCCTGCTACAGATAACGATTTAGCTATTAGTCAGATTACTTGGGTGGAGGTACACAGCGCTTTTGCACGCCGTCTGCGGGATGGAAGTTTGTCTGCGCAGCGCTTTGATTTAATTGCGCAAAAAGTTAGGGAGGATTTTGAAAATGAATACCGAGTCATAGATATCGATCGAACTTTGATAGAAACAGCCACCGAATTGGTGATGCAACATCCGCTGCGCGCTTATGATTCTGTGCAGTTAGCGTCGGCTTTGCGCTTTCAATCTACTACTCTCCTTTCGCCGCCAGAAACTCGACTGGTTTTTGTTTCGGCGGACAACCCATTGCTGGATATTGCTCAGTCGGCCGGGTTGACTATTGATAATCCTAATAATTATCCGTACTCAAGCTGTGTGTAGTCAGGAATGCCAGTCTCCATAAAAATTAGAGGACTAAAGTCATCACTATAAACTAATTTTAGTGCGATCGTTATTTAGAGAATTTCTTTCAAAGTTTTCACTAAGATTTGATTCTGTTCCTCCGTACCTACACTAATCCGCAATTTGTCTTCTAATCGCGGCTGATTGAAGTATCGAATCAATATTCCCCGTACTTTGAGTGTTTGATAAATCCTTTCTGCATCGCCGTTTGGTGGCCGCACTAACAAAAAGTTGGTTTGCGACGGCCAAACGTCAAAGCCTAATTCCCTGAAGCTAATGGCTAGTTTTGCTCGCGAAGCCTTAATCTTTTCGGCGTTGGCTATTTTGTGGTCTCGATCGGCGATCGCAGCCGCCCCCACTGCATAAGCTAAAGCATCCACATTATAGCTGTCTTTGATTTTATTTAATTCTGCCAGCAGCGCCGGATTGGCTATGGCAAAACCCAGCCTCAATCCTGCTAGGGAATAACCTTTTGAAAGCGTCCTCAAAACTATAACATTACTGTACTTTTTTGCCAAGTTCAAAGCATTGTCTTCGGCGAAATCTACATAAGCTTCGTCGATGACAAGAACGCCCGATAACTCTTTAGCCAGTTTCTCCAAATCTGCAACAGATATTGCTGTTCCCGATGGACTGTTTGGCGAAGCTACAAATGTCACTGCACCCTGGGCTGCTATTAGCAAATCGACTGGTAACTTGTAGTCGTCGGGATAAGGAACTTCAACAAATTCTGCATCTTGAATTTGTGCCAAAGTGCGGTACAATAGATAGGTTGGCGCGGGACAAACAATCTGTTTCCCAGATTCGCCCACAGCGCGAACTATCAAGTTTAATAAATCGTCGCTGCCGTTACCTACAACAATCCAATCGTCAGCAACTCCCAAAACTTGACTAGCAGCAATGCGGAAAAGTTTGCCAGTTGGATCTGGATAGCGCCGCAGCATTTCTCCGTCTATTTCCTGAAGCACTTTTAAGGCTTTGGGAGAAGGCGGATAGGGATTTTCATTAGAATTTAGTTTAATAATTTTTGTGCCTAGCGGTGGCTGTTCCCCCGGCACGTAGCCAGACATTTCGTGGATGCTTTTGCGAAAGTAATTCATCTATTAATTGAGTTTTGTGGAACTGGAATCTTGCCCGTTCTTAATAAGGGTGCAATATCTCAAGTTAAACAAATTATATCAAACAATTAGTGACTATCCGCGTTATACCCAAATCAATTAACTTTTGCATATCCGCTCGATCGTCCACCGTCCAAGCCACAATGTCAACTCCCTGACTTCGGCTTTCTTGAATTAGTGCGGGGTTTTCCAGCAACACGCGATACTGACTGCTAATCAAATTATCCTGATGTGCCACAGCTTGAGCAAATTGAGTTTTGTACGCTTCTAGATTAGCAACAATGTGTCCGATCGCCAAATCGGCAGATAGCCGCCGCACTTGTTCCAGAAATCCATCGTTAAAAGAAGTAATAACGCATTTATGTTGGATCTCTGCGCCCTTCAAAGTATTGACAAAAGCCGCGACATCTGCATCAGACCACTCGCAGTGCGGCTTGACATCAAAGTAAAGAAATTTGTCAACATTTTTGAGGATAGCTAATGATTCTTTTAAGGTAGGAATTTTTTGTTGTGAAAATTCATCGCTAAACCATTTTCCCGCATTAAGTGTTTGCAATTGAGACAGAGTGTTTTCCCTAACTTTGCCAGAAACTCCCGTGATTCTATCTAATGTGGCGTCGTGAAAAATCACTGGTACGTTGTCGGCGGATAGCTGGATGTCAAATTCGATCGAATGAGCTCCACGGGCGATCGCCAATTCAAAAGCTGCTAAAGTATTCTCGGGGGCGATCGCCGAAAATCCCCGATGTGCGATAATTTCTAAATTCACTGTCTTGTACCCTCTAAAAAATCTGCCACAGTTTGATTAAAAGTTTCTGGTTGAGTCAAAAAACACCAATGATTCCCCGGTACTTTTGCAACGGTAAGATTTTTCAAGTATCTCTTGTATGGCTGCATTTGCCAATCCATGCGATTTACGCCTTTTTCCGGCTGTACAAACAAAGTCGGTATCTCAATATTTTCAGTTAAACCGGCCACTTTCATCACTTCTGAAAATATCTGATTTCTTGCTGCAATCGCAAATTTACTGCCCCAACTTCCGTCTGATTTTTGTTCGATTTGGTGTTGGAATACCATTTGTTGCACGTCACTCCAATCTGCGTATTCTCCCGATTGTTTTGCTGCTGCTTCTGCTTGGGATAAAGTCGCAAACGGGCCCACACATTTGAGACAGTCTAATTTTCGGTAAACAATTGGCAGGGTGAGTTTCATCGCGGCGGGCAGTTTGGTGATGAAGATGGGGTCTACTAAAATCATACTGCAAAAGCGATCGGGATTTTGCCTCGCCCAAATCGGTGCTAGTTTGCCCGTCCAAGAATGTCCTAAAATGTGGGCATCTGGCCAGTTGAGATGTGCCATCAAAGCTTCTAAATCTGCGATCGCACTTTCAAAAGTATAGTCGGTTTTCGGTTGGCTAGTCTCTCCGTGACCGCGCATATCTGGCGCTACAATATGATAGTAGTTGGAGAAATAATTGCCCAAGCTATTCCAGACAGACGCACTATCTGCTAAACCGTGTAACAACAGCAAACGCGGAACTTTTTTACCTGTTTCTGGCTTCCATTCTAGGTATGAAAGTTCCATTCTGGGCAGGTGCAAAGTATTACGAATTGGCATGATTAGGGGGTTTTATAGTTGGAGAAATTTGATTGAACTTTTTTACGAACAGGCAAGATGCCTGTTCCACAAATAGTGAATTTTCTTCTACTGTTTTCATAAACAGGCAATATTCCTGTTTCACAAAGAATAAATCTTCTTGTAGGGTGGGCTTATAGCCCGCCCTTCTAACTTAACCTTTGCCCTTCAAACTCAACAAGATAAACTGAGTTTTCTGCGCTTCATCAAAATTATCATCGCTGACCAAAACTAGACTCTGGCTGCCATCTGGCAAGCGCGGGCCGAGGGTCATCCCTTCTAAATTGTACAGCGGAATTCCGAGTTGGCTTAAGTCTAGCAGCAACTTTTTCTTAACAGGTTCGACTGCCACTCGCCCTTTAAAACTCTGGATTCTCGAAGTATCTGTAGCCGCCCCAACCGCTACTTGATAAATCCTAGCGCCGTATCCCGACAGCCCAAAAGAACGTTCTAAACTCAGAATCTGACCGCCACCGACAGTTACTAATTCTGTTAAACCGTTCAAAATAGTCATGGGAACTTGGTCGAGGGTATAAAGATTTTCTGAGACTAATTGCGGCGTTTTATCGACGATAATATAATGTAAAAGACGGAGTTTGCTTACCTGTTCCGGGTCTAAATCTTGCATTAACGGCGCTTCCGTAGCTGCAAACAAACGAAACGGATCGAGACCGCCTTGACTAAAGGTTTCTGGGTCGATGGTTAAAGATTCAAAACCTAAATTGTCCACCACTCCTTGCTGCTGTTTTTCATCGCTGGCATCGGGAATATAGCGCTTGGGTATCGGCAATTTTCCCCGCATTTGCCCTGTTTTGAGGTCAAATTCACCGAGAAAAGGAGGGATACCAACATGAGTGACGCCTTCGCTGGCGACAAATACTGAATTGCGGGGAGAAAGGGCAATGCCTTCGGGATTGATGGAACCCCAAGAGAAGGTTTCACCGTCTGCTTTTTTGAGGGATGTAACGCCTTCAACGGTAACTTTTTTTAGGCGAATATTTGATGGATCGCTTGATGTGATGTCGAGTCGGAGACTGTAAAATCTGGCTTCTCCGTTTTCGCTGGGGTCGTCGGAAAGAGCGTAAAAGCGATAAGCTTTGGAACTGACTGCGCTAATACCTTTGGGGTCGTAGGTAATTGCTGACAAACCGCCGACTGGTACTCCTTCAAAATTGATTTTTGGCAATTCGTACTCTCCCAAAAATTCTAGAGACATTTCTGGAAAAGAGCGGTCTTTTGCAACTGCGGGAGGGGGGGCGCAAGCTGTGCAAACAGTTAACAGAATTAGGGCTAGACTAAATAAGTGTAAAATACGTTGGCGAAGCCCTCGAAGAGGATCCCCCAACGCCTTTAAATCAAAAGAATTGCTCAGTGTGGTAAGTTTTATTTTGTTGCTCTTGTTGAACAGTTTGCTTTTGTGCCATCTTTGTGACATAATTTATACCGTTTTGTAGATATGCAAAACTTGATGTTTCCAGAAGAGATGCCGAATCGCGGCAACCAAATTTTAAGAATGAGAAGTTCTGTGCCAATTGGGTGCTTGCTTTTCTTGTGGCTGTGTGCTGGTTCTATTGCTAGCGCCCAAACTAATCCACCAGGCCTCGATCAATTTTCTCCTAATCCTCTAGAAATTACCACACCCGATCCCCTAGCTCCCGCTAATGAATCTTTGAGCAGCACTCAGCGGGACGAACTGACAGCGGCTTTGGAGCAGTTAAACTTAGAAGCAGCGGCTAAACTGGAAGCTGGAGACGGCGCTGGTGCTTTTGAAATTTGGTTCCGAGAATTGCGGCTGCGGAGGTATTTGGGCCCCGCGGCGGAAATTGCTGCTTTGAGTCGGGTGGGAAGTGTTGCTTGGAGCAATGGTAAAAACCTCGAACTACAGCTTATTACCAAACGGTTGCAAGCAATTCAAAAAGAAGTCAAATCACAAGTACCACTTAATACTGAGTTGCTCCCCGCCTTCGCTGCGGCTTTTCAGCAGGTGCGCGCTAAAGGCCCGACTGTAGAAGTTTACCAAGAAATTCTCGAAAAGGCGCGCCAAAACGGAGATATATTGGCTGAAGGTCAGATTTTGAAGGCGATCGGGCTAATTCACATCAATTGGTTGAGTTACGATAAAGCTGCTCCCGTGTATGAGGAATTGGCTACTTTAATTCAGGAAAACCGCGCTTTATTTGCTGCTAATTCTGCTGTGGAAAATTCTGCTGTAGTTGCGGGAAACGGTGCGCCGCCGCAGCCTGTAACCCCTCCAACTGAGGTAGATACTCTGAGACAGTTGGCCTACGTTTACCAGCAGTCGAAACAACCCCTAAAGGCGATCGCAGCTAGGGAAAAACTAGCATCTGTGTATGTCAACCTGCAAAATCCCAGCGCTATACCACCGCTCAAAATTGCGATCGCCAGCGATTACCAAACCATAGGTCAAATCAATTTAGCCGCTCAATACTATCAGGAAGCCTACAATTTAGCCGTCCCCATTCAACAGTATGCCCAAGCTAGCGAAGCTTTAGATAAATTAGCATTACTTTATCGAGCGCAAAAGCAGTGGGAGCCGACTTTGCGGATTTATCAAATGCAGTTGCTGTTAGAAGAGCGGGCTTACAATTTCTACGGATTGATGAACACTTATGACAATATCGGTCAAGTTTATCAAGAGATGAAGGCTTACGATAA
>NZ_JAUBQU010000276.1:0-1633 GCF_036701435.1 Microcoleus sp. Pol12A5 | reverse complement strand
CAACAGTCAACCCGTTGAGCCTTCAACTACAGAGGCAATAGGCTGTTCTATCAAATGGCGATCGTAGTCATTAGTCAGCAGTCATCAGTCATTAGAAGATGATAATCCTGGACAAACAGAATCTACTTGTAAGGTGTGCGCGGCGCACCTTACTACTACAGATAGTGTAGATCGCCCTAGGGCAAATTATAATACAGCCTTGTGGAAAGAAAACGCATTTTCAACTCGATCGTCGCAGCCGCTGTAGCGCTGACACTGCTGATTGCTTGGAACTTGTTTAAAAGCGTTTCCCCAACAACACCACAGCAGCAAACTTCCTTAAACGTATCCGCTGCTATCAGCCTCTCGAAAGCTTTAGGGGAAATCAAAACTGTTTATCAAAGCAGTAATCCGAATTTTACTATTACTTATAATTTTGGTGCTTCCGGCGCTCTACAACAGCAAATTCAGCAAGGCGCTCCGGTAGATGTATTTTTCAGCGCGGCCACCAACCCAATGGATGCTTTGCAGCAATCTAACCTGCTAATTAACGACACGCGCCGCAATTTGCTGACAAATCGCCTAGTTTTGATTACTCCCAAAAACGGTGTTGCTTTGAGCGATTTTAAACAGTTAACAGATGCCAAAATCAAGAAAATTGCGATCGGCGAACCGAAAAGCGTACCTGTGGGTCAATACGCTCAGGAAATGCTCAATAAACTTGGATTGTGGCGGCCAATACAGCCAAAGTTAGTGTTAGGAAATAACGTCCGCCAAGTGCTGACATTCGTCGAAAGCGGTAACGTTGATGCTGGTATAGTTTATGCGACTGACGCCACAGCCTCCGACAAAGTAACTGTGCGGCTAACGGCTGCGGAAAATTTGCACTCGCCCATTGTTTATCCGCTGGCAGTTATCAGAAACAGCCGCAATCCCGCTGCTGCAAAAGCGTTTGTTGACTTTTTGGCGGGCGATCGAGCTAAAATAGTATTTCAGAAATATGGATTTGGCATAGTTCGATAACTAACTAATTATGGATTTTTTACCGCTGATGAAAGCAGATAAGCGCTGATTAACGCGGATTTATTTATATATAGATGGAATTTGATATTTCTCCGCTCTGGATATCTCTAAAATCCTCCGCTATTGCGACATTTATCACCTTTGTCCTGGGAATAGCCGCCGCCCGGTGGATGCTTTCAACTCGCATCAGAGGTAAAGCTTTAATTGAAGGAATTTTCATTTCTCCCTTAGTTTTGCCGCCGACAGTAGTGGGATTTTTGCTGCTGCTGCTGTTTGGGAGAAATGGGGCGATCGGGCAATTTTTGCTACAATTCGACTTAACTATAATTTTCACTTGGCAAGCGGCCGCCCTTACTGCCACAGTTGTATCATTTCCCCTGATGTATAAAACTGCTTTGGGAGCTTTTGAGCAAATTGATGCCAATCTTCTCAACGCAGCCCGCACTTTGGGAGCATCGGAGTGGCAAGTCTTTTGGCGCATTATGTTGCCGCTAGCATGGCCGGGAATTTTAGCAGGAACTATTCTGGCATTTGCCCGCGCTTTGGGTGAATTCGGCGCGACGTTGATGTTAGCGGGGAATATTCCCGGACAAACTCAAACTATCCCGATGGCAATTTATTTTGCTGTGGA
>NZ_JAUBQU010000140.1:0-14401 GCF_036701435.1 Microcoleus sp. Pol12A5 | reverse complement strand
AAAATTGTCAATAGTTCTCAGGATATTTCTTTGAGCGAGCGCGATCGTATTTTTGAGCGATTCCATCGCGGTGACTCGACTCAGATCCAAAAAATCGAAGGTTCGGGATTGGGATTAAGTTTAGCAAGGGAAATCGCACGGGCCCACGGCGGCGATATCAAACTAGATGCTGCAATACTTGGTCAAACAGGGTTTATACTGAGTTTACCTGTGGGCGATCGCGATTAACCTTATAGCAGTGAAGCAGGACGAGTTATCTTAGCTAAGACTTGGGCTAATTCGGATTTTTAAACTTCATAGATCCCTAGTCCATCATAGGCCTGTTGAGGATTAATGCTCTTGCTGATAAGTACAGCAAAATACCATTACAAAGATGCCAAAGAAAATGGGTGCCAGTTGAAAAGTAAGGACAAACCGCCCGATCGAGAGTTCGGAATGTAAGGGCTAACAGGAATACCCCCGATGCTGCTAATAGAACAAATGGCTCACGCTTTTGCTGCTGATAGTGATATACTCCAAGCCCTAATAACACCAAAAATGCAGGAGCATAAGAAAGAGAACCGTTGAGAACATTTGTAAATTTATTGCTGAAGTTGCTGACCAAGAAAAATCCTACGAGCAATCCTCCTGCATATCCATATTTCATCCTAACTACTTGACGGCTATAGAGCCATAAAAATCCAAGCTGAAAGAGCATAATAGGAATCACATCTAGTAATCTTGCCCATGGTGTCGCAAATGTATGAAATAGGGCACTTCCAATACCAATACTGGTAGCTAAAGTAATCAATATCCAAATACCGATGGGTACTTTTTTCTGTCGCCGAGCCAATTGGAAAATAGCCCCTGCTGCAATGAGAAAAGAAATATTAGATACAGCATTTAGTGGTTCACCCCATAAACCAGGCATCATACGTTCGCAGTAAAGATCGATGTAATCCTTCATCTCATGTCACTGTTCTGGGACTAGAATCCATACTACAGCAAAAGCGTAAAATTGAATAAAAAACCTGTCTCAAATTTAATGACTTCCCCAATTTCTCCCGATCGCCGTTTTTTTAAATATCGAACCGCCCTGCTCATCAGTATAATCGTGATTATCCCTTTAGGTTACATAGTGAGATTTTCTCGCGGCCCTGCACCGGAATGGTTCAACGACTCTTTTGGGAGCATAGCTTATGAGGTATTTTGGATTTTGCTGGTTGTTCTGATCTTGCCGCGATTTTCGCAAATTAGGGCGGCTGTAGCTGTGTGTCTAGCTACCTGCGGAGTAGAGTTTCTCCAACTGTGGACACCTCCGTTTTTACAAGCAATGCGAGCTACTTTACCCGGAAGGCTGATTTTGGGAAATCACTTTAGTTGGTCAGATTTTATCTCTTATTTTCTGGGAAGTTTTTTAAGTTGGTTGTGGGTGCGATGGCTTCATTTCACTTGCTTCCGCTTGTAATTTGTACTGCATTTAAATTGTATATTTCGATGAGCAGATCGAAAGTCAAATGCTCTCCCCATCTCTCGAACACCATAGACAATCTAGATGCACAAAATCTTAATGATATGGTTGCGGTTATTTTCACTCAATTCTAAGCGATCGGGTTAACTTAGAATTGAGAATTTTTAGGAGTTGAAGTGGGAGCTATATTTCCGCGATCGCGCCATAGCAACAACGGAATGCTTAACGTTCCTAAAATCATTACAACTCCAGTCAGAATCCCAACTAGCACACGATTTGGGCGATAATCACCTCGCTCAATTTGCCAGAAAACTCGATTATAACGCCATGCTGCTAAGGCAATGACCGCAATTCCAAAAACGACCAGACTCAGCCCTAAAGTTTCTGAGTTGAAGAAGGGAGGGGAGGAAACTTCTTGCTGAGTCACTGTAGCTTGAAATTGACGGAGAAATAAACTGAACCGACTGATCGCCAACCCAAAACCAATTAAAGAGAGTGAAGTTCGTAACCATGCAAGAAAGGTGCGTTCATTTGCCTGATGTTCTCGCTGTCGGTCTATTTTAGGACTCTTGTGCATCAACTCTACCTTTATAAAATATTTTAAGCTTTCCCTCGTTGATTATTGTTTCAGTTCAGATTGCGGAGGGAAGTATCGGTATTGCGATCGCGATCCATCATCACCAAAAAAGATAGTATCAGTAAATCGACAAAAAAGCGATCGCCTCCATTTCTATCAACACAAAATAAGAGGACACAGCATTGCTGTGTCCCTACAAATACCCCAGTTAAAATCCAGTTTAAAAAGACTTAGCCGCCCCGCCGGACTGAGCCTTTTTCTCCAACCAATCCTTACCCAATCTGATTGTCACGTCTGACTGCAAAGCACCGGTACTCTCAACCAGCACATCTCCAAAACCCAAAAACTGGCGAATTGCTTGAGCACCTTTAATATCGCCCTGTTGAGCTACTAGAGTAGTTACCTCCAGCGGTTCGGGCCAAGCTTTATAAACCTGAACATTCCGATAACCGGCTTGAGTCAAATTATTGACAAAAGCTTCAACAGCAGATCGATCGCCGGTACTATCTTGAATCGCCACCTTCAGAAAAGTCGCATCAGCATTCTCAATTGTCCAAGTATTCTGGCCGAAGTCAAAATGTTCCGCCACCATAGTTTCGATGCCATATTGGTCTGGCAACCAAAAACTCGCCTTGTAATCTTTCGCATCGCTGAACTTGCCGGGAACCATCAACATCTGCACGCTAGCGCGATCGGTTTGAGTAGCAAAACCAGCTAAAGCCACCAATTCTTCTATACTCAAATTGGTATCAAGGTGAGACTGAATCACCGACAAAATCTTCGGCAAGCGTGACAGCAAACCTACATTAACTTCCTGTTCCACAAAAGCCCGCATCAACAATTGCTGGCGCTGCACCCGCCCAATATCGCCCAAATCGTCGTGCCTATAAAGCAAGTATTGCACGATTTGTTCGCCGTTGAGTTTCTGCTTGCCAGCCTTTAAATTTATATATAAATGCTGGCTTTCATCGGTATACTTCATGTCTTTAGGGACATTAATAGTAATGCCACCAAGTGCATCGACCAAGCTTTTGATGCCTTGAATATTGACTGTGACATAGCGGTCAATTCCCACCCCGCCCAAGAGTGCGCTGACTGACTTGGCTGACGAAGCCGGGCCACCGTAGTAATTAGCTTCGTTTATTTTCACCTCGCCCCTACCTTCCACATAGGTGCGGGTATCTCGCGGAATGGAAAGCACGCTTAACTTTTTATTTTGAGGGTCAAACCTGACCAACAGCATGGTATCGGTTAACCCCTTGAAAGAGTTCTGCCACACCTCGTATCCCTGCTCCTTATCGGCATGACCGTCAATGTCTGAACTCAGAACTTTAAGTCCTAAAACTAAAATATTAACTGGGCGAGTCAGCTCCGGCATCTTCATGTTGAGCTTTGCCATGTCGCCTTGAGAAAATACTGCTGCTTCTTCAGGGCTCAACTTTTGTTGCTGAAGCGGCGTTGTGGAAAGGGACACCGCTAGCAACGCTCCGGCTGTGGCTGAGAGCATGGCTACTCCAGCCAAACCAAAACCAAAACCCAGCCAGCGGCCTCGATGGGGCTGGGAAGATTTTTTGGTTGAAGGTTGAGCAGTTGATTGTTGGATAGGGTCTTGATTAGGAATTTTTTGAGCTGGCACTGGCTTCCTCACACACAACAAAAATAAAAAAAGATAATGGCAATATGTAGTATCAAGCTGAAGACGCAATCAATCAATACCGTAGGGGCTTAAAAGAACCCTAAATTATGATAAATGTTTGCCCACTACTTGCTCGGCTACGCGGCTAATTCCGGGCAACCATAGGGGTTGACGCTTCCAGAGGCGAACCATCAGTCCCAGAGCAACGATGAAATAGCTGGTTGTTAGCAGGCTACTCATTAATAACATGGGAAGTGTCGGAGATTCCGCAGAAATCGCTCCAGCTTCTAAAAGAATATGTCCTAAAAGCCAACTAAAAGCAAGGGCAATTGCCAAGCGGCTGACCGCTTTGCGTTCGGGGCTGCCCTGACGGCGGTAAAGAGTCCACAGGGCCGGGAAAAAGCCGATGACTGGGATCATTAATACAAACAGACTGGCACGATCGAGTTCAGGATTTTCTAAGGGATCTGTTTTTTTCATAATTCGCTACTCAAAATTTGCAGAAGGTCAGATTTTGCACACAAGTTATTTGTTAGAGGGAAAATTTATATCCTAAACCAAAATTCCCAGAGCTGGGCTGGGGCGCGATCGCAAAACTTGTCTGTCAGAGGCAAAATTTTTCTGCCCTCCCAATCTCGCGACCGATCGTTGGCAACTTTTCGACCCGGAGACCCGTATTTTGATAAACTGGATACAGCACAGCAGACAGGAGAACAGACTTAGCCATGACCCAATCCCAAAAATCAATTGTTATTGCTCCATCCATATTATCAGCCGATTTTAGCCGTCTTGGAGAAGAGATTCAGGCGGTCGATCGAGCTGGGGCTGACTGGATTCACGTAGATGTGATGGACGGTCGCTTTGTTCCTAATATTACTATCGGGCCGCTGATTGTTGAGGCAATTCGCCCGGTTACTACCAAGGTGATCGATGTCCACTTGATGATTGTGGAGCCGGAGAAGTACGTCGAGGACTTCGCTAAGGCTGGTGCTGACATTATTTCGGTTCACGCCGAGCATAATGCTTCCCCTCACTTGCACCGCACCCTCGGCCAAATTCGGGAATTGGGCAAAATGGCTGGTGTGGTTCTGAATCCTTCTACGCCGCTGGAGTTGATCGAGTACGTGCTGGAACTTTGCGATTTGGTGCTGATTATGAGCGTCAATCCCGGCTTTGGCGGTCAAAGTTTTATCCCGGCTGTTTTGCCGAAAATTCGTCAGTTACGCAAAATGTGCGACGACAAGGGCCTCGATCCTTGGATTGAAGTAGATGGCGGTTTGAAGGGGAACAATACTTGGCAGGTTCTGGAGGCGGGCGCAAATGCGATCGTCGCTGGTTCTGCTGTGTTTAAGGCGAATGATTACGCAGCGGCGATCGAGGGTATCCGCCACAGCAAGCGCCCGACTCCAGAGTTGGCGGCTGTTTAATCAAAAAATCGATCGTGTCCGGTGAATTACCCATAATCAAAGTGGTTTGTAGTGATGACTTTAGTCCTTATTGGCTCAAAGATTTAAGAAAGGACTGAACCTCACTACAAACTTATGATGGTTAGATCAGCCCACTTAATAAGTAAGCTCATCTAGTTCAGAAAAAATTAAATTTTGAAAAAGGCGATCGTATATTTTGACTCATATCAAGTCCGATTGCATCTTGCATCGGACTTGATATCATTTGGTTGAACTACTTACAGGATTGCAAAATCTGCAACATTAATCAGGCCTGTTGACACATTGCTGAGAGTTGCTAACAGTTGACCGGAACTGGTAACTCGGATCGAAGTAGAATTATTTTCTACAGTAATGCTCAGTTGGGAGAAACTTAAACCGCCTGTCAAGCCGATCGCATCGCGACCATCTTGAAAGTCTAAAATAATCTCGGGGCCGTTGTCGATACCTAAGATAAATCGATCGTCCCCAGTACCTCCAATCAAAGTATCATTCCCCTCATCTCCAAATAACCAATCGTCCCCAGCACTACCCAGTAAACTGTCTTCATCCTTGCCGCCATACAGAGTATCGTTTCCAGCATCACCGTTGACGGTATCCTGACCTTCATTGCCAAACAACAAATCGTTGCCCAAACCACCACACATCTGGTCTTGAGCGCCAGCGGAGCCGATCGCCAAAGGGCTGCCAATATCCCCGTACATAGTATCTTCTCCGTCGCCACCACAGAGAGTATCGCTGCCCTCATCCCCAAACAGTACGTCGTTGCCCAAGTCTCCTAGGGCCAAATCATCACCCTTGCCGCCACGCACTGTATCGTTTCCATTACCGCCAGAAAGCGAATCTTCGGCTTCTTGCCCGTTCAGGTAATCATCGCCACTGAGGCCAAATAGCAAATCGCGACCTGTAGAATCGATATCTAAAGAGTTAAGAGTACCACCGTATAATGTGTCGTTACCCTCATCCCCAATTAAAGTATCGCTCTGTTTGTCTCCAAAAATTATGTCATCATCTTTGCCACCGTAAGCAACATCTTCGTTCTCGCCCGCAAAAATTAAATCATCTTTAGCACCCCCGTTGAGGTAATCATCGCCCTCATTGCCAAACAGCACGTCGCTATCTTTGGCAGAGGGAAGAATGGTTGTATTTCCTAGATCGATGCTGAGGTAAGATCCGCCATAAATATTGTCATTGCCAGTGAAGCCAACCTCCAAGTCGTTACCATTTAAGCCGTCGATATTGTCATTGGTAATCGAACCCTCCAGAATGTCGTCGCTTTCTGTACCGTTGGTGGTGGTATTTGTTTGGTTGGGGCCGCGAATACCAGTCTGGCTGGGAAAGGTTATCTGCTTGCAAATGCAATCTTCGTCTTGAGTTTCTGGAGTTGGCGTCGGAGTTGGAGTCGGAGTTGGCGTCGGAGTTGGCGTCGGAGTTGGCGTCGGAGTCGGAGTCGGAGTCGGAGTTGGAGTTGGCGTCGGAGTCGGAGTCGGAGTTGGCGTCGGAGTCGGAGTCGGAGTTGGCGTCGGAGTTGGAGTTTCCGTTGGAGTTTCCGTTGGAGTCGGAGTCGGAGTTGGAGTCGGAGTTGGAGTCGGAGTTTCCGTTGGAGTTGGCGTCGGAGTCGGTGTTTCCGTTGGAGTCGGAGTCGGAGTCGGAGTCGGAGTTTCCGTTGGAGTTGGAGTCGGAGTCGGTGTCGGAGTTTCCGTTGGAGTTGGAGTCGGAGTCGGTGTCGGAGTTTCCGTTGGAGTTGGAGTCGGAGTCGGAGTCGGAGTTTCCGTTGGAGTTGGAGTCGGAGTTTCCGTTGGAGTCGGAGTCGGAGTTTCCGTTGGAGTCGGAGTCGGAGTCGGTGTCGGAGTTTCCGTTGGAGTTGGAGTCGGAGTCGGAGTCGGTGTCGGAGTTTCCGTTGGAGTCGGCGTCGGAGTCGGCGTCGGAGTCGGCGTTGGAGTCGGCGTTGGAGTCGGTGTCGGTGTTGGTGTCGGAGTTGGTGACTCCAAGTCGTCATTTACGATCGTACCTATGCCCGTCGCTTTAGTGATAGTCGCATTGACAGCGGTGCTGAGGTTGACGTTAAATGTTTCGTCAGTTTCAAACTTAGAATCGCCGTTGACAGCAACAGTAATGGTTTTTGTCGTTTCCCCGGCATTGAAGATGACGCTGCCTGTGGTCGCCGCGTAATCGCTATCAGCAGTGTTAGCAGTACCGTCTGAGGTGACGTAATTGACGGTGACGGGCAAGCTAGAAGCTGCTGAGAGAGTGGCAGTAAAGGTGGCGCTAGCAGTACCCGTATTGCCCTCGGTAACAACTACATCACCGATCGAGATACTAGGGCTGTCATCATTGGCGATCGTAGCAGTGGCGGTGCTGGTGGTGATAGTCGAACTTTCCGGCGCTGCGGTCAAATTTGGGTTGCTGAGGGTGACGGTAATTGTCTCGTCAGGTTCAACTGCGGTTTCGCCCAAGACATCCACAGCAATAGTTTTAGTTGTTTCGTTGGCGGCAAAGGCGATCGTCCCTGTGGCGGTAGTAGCCCCAGCAGCATTGATATTATTGTAGTCTGCGCCGTTGCTCGCGGTACCCGCGATCGCATAATCTACTGTACTCGCTACCCCCGTGCCACCGCTGCGAGTGACGGTGAAAGTGACGGGTTGAGTGCCCGAGTTGCCTTCAATTAAGGAACCTGTTGCTGGATTTGTGAGTGCGATCGCATAAGCAATCGAGTCATTGGCTGCAATAGTCACCGTAGCATTGCTGCTGGCCGGTGCGATCGCATAATTCCCATTTCCCAAATTCAACCGCAGCGTTTCTGCAACCTCCGGTATTGCGTCATCAACCGGAGTCAGAATCACATCCACAAAGCTTTGCCCGTTGGGAATAGTGACGGGAAAGGTACTGCCCAAATTGTAGTCAGCAGCAACAGCGGTACTACTGCCATCAATGGCGAGATTCACCGTCAAATTACCGACTGTGCTATCACTGCGGCTGACACGGAAAGTGCCTGGATCGATAGGAGTTTCAGCGGCTGAATTATCCGGCGCGGTGATGCTGACAATCTGCTGTACTTCAAAAGCGCCGATGTCAACAGCACTGCCAGAAGGCCGAGTTAAGCCACGCTGATCCGTAGCAGGTGCGATCGCGCTGTTACCCGCCTCGATCGCGGGACTACCTACATTCAGCGCGTGGGTTTGCGTGGGGCCGCCGTTATTTGCCAGCGCGGCGAGATTCGGATTGATGGGAGTGCCAGCAGTGCCTACTAGATCGCCATTAACACCGTTTGTGAAGCCAGCACCAGTACCGTTGCCAATTAAGTTATTGCCCTCACTTGTAAATGTGCCGTCTACATCGGGGTTTAACGGAGCCGTATTCCCAGCAATGATGGTGTTGCGGACATTTGCCGTCAAGGTATTGAAGATGCCGCCGCCTTGGTTCGTTGCACTATTGAGAGTAAGAGTGCTGCTTCTCAGATCCAGCGTGCCACCATTTCTGATCGCGCCAAAGTTAGTTGCCGTGTTCGCAGAAAACGTGCTGTTGGTAATCGTTGCCGCGCCGCTGTTGACAATGCCGCCGCCATTTTGTGCAGCCCGATTGCTGTTAAACGTGCTGCTGGAGACACTTAATGGCTGGGCATCGTTTCTGATCGCACCGCCATCAGCCGCCGAAATGTTGTTAGTGAAAGTGCTATCAGCAATGCTCAAGAGTTCGCTCCCGCCTCGGTGGTAGATCGCGCCGCCACCGTCGGTGTTTTGAGAACTATTGCCATTAAACGTGCTGCCAGTAATGTTTACTGTACCGCTATCGATCAGGATGGCACCACCGCCTTGGCTAGCTGCCGTCGCTGTGTTTTCGGTGAAAGTGCTGCCAACAATGTTTAAAATACCGCCACCCTGCCTGATCGCGCCGCCGCCGAAAGCAGTAGCGGTATTGGCAGTAAACGTAGAACTCGTGATGGTCACCGTGCCGCCATTGTTGAAGAGAGCACCTCCTGCCCCAGCGACATTGGCGGAGAAGGTAACGTTTGTAAGGTTCAGGGTGACACCAAAGGCGTTATTAATGCCACCAGTCCCGTTAGCAAAGATGAGGTTAGAAATGCTAACAGGGCCGGTATTAGTGTTAAGTATCTGCACTGCGCTGTTACCGCTGACTGTCAGGTTGGCTGCCCCAGGGCCGTTCAGACTCAGGCTTTCATTAATAGTTGGCAGTGTCGTAGCAAGGGTAATTGTGCCAGTAATGCCAGTCAGGTCAATAATATCTGGGCCTGCAGTAGCATTCGCTTGGGTAATGGCATCTCGCAGCGATCCTAAGCCGGAGTCGTTGGTGCTGGTGACTGCGAAAGTATTTAAAACACGATCGTAACTTGCGATCGCCTCTTGGGTGAATGCCAAAGGTGTTTCAATCGAACCAATTGTTACTTCTAAATCCCAGTCACCGCCTAATGCAGCACTTCCTGTCAGGTTTTTGGAGGCGGCAATGTCTGCACCTGTGAGTTGATTGAGGCGCTGCAAGAACGATCGCCCTGCTATCGGTGGGGCGATTTCTGCAGCCACGTTGCAACCGTACAGGAGGATATCGGCGTTAGGGGCTAAAGCCTTTTTCCACTGCTGAAGTCGATCGCCGTATTCGTCTAGGTTGTCAGAATTTAGCTGAATTGACCCCAGTTGCAAATTTCCAGGCCCGCCGTGAGAAACAATGTGAACGGCGTCCAGATCGGTGTAGCTAGCTAATAACTCTGTAATTTGCTCGACTCCATCCCCCGCCCGATCGAGTATAAATATCTCTTTCCTTGGTTCGGGGCTTGGTGCAAGGCTTTGATAATCTTCAACGGTTGGGTCAATGACAACTATTTGCGTAATTTTTTCCATGATCGATTTTCCTCGTAGATGCAAAGGAAATGGAGCTTAAAAGCGACGATCGTCTTGCCAAAAGAATTCAAATTAGTATTGACAAATAATTATTTGAATCCACTAGCTAGGTTTGGGAAAGCTTGTAAAAGGCAAGATATAAGGCTTAAGTCATAAGCAGCTTAGAGTCTTACTAAGACAACACAAGGAGCAAATTTGTTCCCAATCGCAAAAATTAGTCAGTAAATATAGCTATCAACCCGATCGCGCATTCGAGCCCCGACTTCTTTAAGAAATCGGGGCTCTGTTCTGTTTATTCAGGTGGGCTTTCTTATTTCGAGACAGAGGCGAGAATGCTTTCCATCTCAGAAAGCTCGATCGCCCCGGAGAAAGTTTGGCCGTTCATAATAAAAAATGGAGTGCCTTCAATGCCCAGTTGTTGAGCGAGTTGCACGTCTTTGGCAATGGCGGCTTCGGCGGCGGGGCTGTTGCGATCTGTGTTGAATTTATCTAATTTTAGATTGAGCTTTTGGGCGATCGATCCGTACAATGGTTCGCCTAACTCTTTCTGCCCTTCAAACAAAGCGCTGTAATATTCCCAAAATTTCCCCTGTTGTTGGGCAGCCCAAGCTGCTTTAGCTGCTGGCAGGGCTTGAGGGTGAATTGAAGTCAAGGGAAAATGCTTGTAAGCTAAAGTAACTTTGTCTTGGTGTTTTGCCATAAACTGCTTGACAGTATCGTGAGCGCGCGCGCAAAACGGACATTGAAAGTCAGAGAACTCTAAAAGTACAATTTGCTGGGAAGGTGATCCCGTACTCGGAGAATCTCCAATAGCAGATTTGGGATTAGTTTTCATCTCCTGCAAAAATGACTGCTGCGCTGCTTTGAGAGACTGCTGCTGCTGTTGCTGGTACGCTTGTACCGACTCTAAAATTACTTGCGGGTTTTCGCGGATAATCTGCAAGACTTGCTCTTTCAACTTGGGATCGACTGAATTGCCAGCCGCTGACTGGGCGGGGGAACAACCGATAAATACCAGGCAACCTACTAGGAGTGCAGCAAAGCACAGGGCTTGCTGGCTGCGGAGTTTTCGCCAAATAGTGGATACGTTCATCTTTTTTTTCTGATTCACGGCAACACTTAATCGTACATTTAATTTTGCGGAGTGTCAGGTATACTGCTGTTGACTGCTGTCGAGCTATTTTTAGCTTTGACCAATAATTAGGCATTGGCACTCGGTAATTCGTAGTCGGTAATTACCAAGGGATGTTAATCTCTCTAACAGCTACGAGTGCAATAATTAAGATTTCAATCATCGGGATTTATTAAGTATTATGTCTCCTCGAACTACCGCAATCAAAAAGGTTTGTAATGAGGAATTGAGTCCTCAGCATCTTATGAGAACTAAATTCCTCACTAGAAACGCGATCGCGGTTATTTTACAGGAGTAGATATATATAAAAGATAAAAGGACGATCGCCCAGGCGCTCGTCCTTTTATTTGCTGCAGGTATTATCCGCTTTTAGGCTTGGCTGAACCGGAGATTATTTGCGGTTGTTGAGCCATTTAGCCGCAACTATTCCCAAAATACCAGCAACAATTGGATTTCCCAAAAACTTCATCAAACTCGGCTGTTCTGCCAGCACTTCTCGGAAAATATCTGGGTGATTGTGATAGGTAAACGAGGCCAGCTTGGTAACATCGTCAGCATTCATGCGGCTGGCGTGGTGGGTAGAAAGTCTTAGCTGCTTTTCCAATTGGCGATCGTCCAATCCTCTCTTGCTCAAATGCTTGAAGAATTCCCGCGCCACGTCGTCGCGTTCGTTTGGCTTAATTTGGGCGATCGCCTTTTGCAATTCCGGTTCCAACTGCGCCGGCGGGAGGGAGTCGTGATTCAGGGAACGCCCGAATAATTGTTTGCGCTGAGCAGGCGAAGTTCTCTGAGCAAAATCGTCAAAGTTTTCGTAATCTTCACCAGTTGTCTCCGGCATCATTTCTCGATCGCCCTGGGCTAAATCGTTCATGATTTGACGCTTGTAATTATCGCTGCTACTCATGGTAACTCTCTTCCAATCTACACAACAGTTCAGTATTAAATTGAGATGGTTTCGCTTTCAAAAAACTGCGGAATATTAAACCGCCATGCTGCTATCATTTAAGCTTGCTAACCCGGTCAAGACTTGTATTCAATCTGATTTGATTGTTGGTCGTACTTAGCGGTCAAAATCAGTTTTTTATCAGGAGCATAAACTAAAACACTTATATCCTGATTTGGGAAATTGCGGTGAAAACCTTGTGCTAAAGATTTCGCCAAATCTTTCACTTCATTAGGGCGGACTTGCGGGGTGATTACAACTCCCAATTTGTTATTGTCGCGCACGTAAGCATCCTGAACCAAGCCATGAGCCGTCTTTGTTACCCATTGACCAAAATCTTGACCTGCTGCAGTATTGCCACGTTCTAGCTGGGCGTAATAACCCTGACTGCCACCAATTGCTCCAGGTACATCACTCGGTTTTTGGGCTGAAACGCTGGGCGCGCAGGCAGTAGTAATAGCCAGCATTAATACTAATAGCACGCCCGCAATTATTTTGCGACTCTGCTGCAATAAACTCACCTTTTTTCCTCCGTTCTGAAAACAAGTTGAATACTTGAAAGGGTCAGGTTTCTCGACCCTTTCAATTAGTATGAAGCTTAGTCTAGTTTCTTTTTGAGCTCATCTTTTACATCTTCGATCGCGTGACCAGCTTCAGCTTTGGCCTGCTTGGCTTTGCCTTCTGCTTTATCCTTCGGGTCGCCAGTAACATTGCCTATGGCTTCTTGAGCAGCGCCTGCGATGTTGTTGCCAGTTGCCTTTGCTCTATCTTCAACGCTCATGGTTTTGTACCTATGTGTATCTAATTTGACATTTTTTACTTAAACTCATCATAGGTAACCAGGAACTGCATTGCACTCTACCTCTAGGAAGAAACAACGAATAACAAATGGAATAGGGAATATGGAATAGGGAATATGGAACAGATATTTTCCGTCTTGAAGCAACTGCCACTTTCCTACTTATTTTTTTTGTACCTTTTATGCTGGTTGTAATGAAGTAGTTATGTTAAAAAAAATCTTGGGTGTACCGGTTACCATACACCCAAAAATTTTTAAGTAATAAAAAAATCTTTTAATTTTTTTTATTTAATTCTGCCTTCTGCGTTCCCAAGGCGAGTGTGGGCAACACCACATTTTACCCACACCCTCAAAAAAACCTATTAGTTTTAATCTACCTTGTGATGACATTCTTCATCTATTTTGTGCTGAAGTTCTTCTTTTAACTGTTCTACAGCGCGCATAGTTTGAGCATCTTCTTTTTTTTGCTGACCGAGGGCTTTTTCTGTTTCCTCACTGAGCAATATTTCCCTAGATTTTGGTAGCGTGACTTGATTTTTGCTGTCCGTGTGGTTCGCGTTTTCTTGACTATTCATTAGTTTTTCCCCTATTGTTTGCAAAATTTATTTTTAACAAGGGTACTTAGAAGTTAACCTTATATATATTATAAGGGACATCACGAAGGCTTTCCTCTGTCTGAAGGGAGATAGGGGCTGGTGAAGAGTTTTGAGTTTTGAGTTTTATAGTTAAGATAAATTACGGAAACTTCCATTAGCCCCAAAGGATATAGCTGAAGGAGAATAGTGCGTGAGATTGCTTGCTCAGTCGCAAGGCCCGGACAGTGAAGGACTTGGGGAAAGGGGAGGAGGGGGGAGAATTTTTCTGTGGCGCGATCGTCATAAGTACCTTTTGTAGTTTGTTTGATGAGGCTATTTCGACAGCTTTGACATACTCCCCGACCGTCGCGGATGGAAATTCTAATTCATGGTTCATCGAAATCCACTTGCTATCTCAAGGTGCATCGTCAATAGTAGAGGGGGCATTCTCCCCACGCTTTCCCTCTTTAGGGGCGGATTCCCCTTGCCCAGAAATACCGTTTTGCTGCTCCATCCCTAGCACCTTCAATCCCTTGTTCACAATAGTTAAAGTCAGTGAAGGAGTCGCCTCCTCCACTGCTCTCCAAACCAGAACGTGATAGTTGCCCATCATTCCGATCCTCAATAAAACGGCTGTTGTCATCAGTACGTCATTACCAACATATCATTTTCCCACGCCCAAAGGCTTGGTTCCAGCAGTGGCTTAGGTTTAGCACTTTTGCAGCTAGATTTGTGGCTCTTTCGTACTTACTAGGCTAAAATTTTAGTAAATAGTTTGTATCAAAGTTAATTCTGAAAACATAATGACCAAACTGCTAAACCTACCCGGAGTTACAGCACTTCCGGATGTTATGAGGTACAATAGAATCGACTAAAAATAATATACCAATGAAAGCATACTCAGTAGATTTGCGCTCCTTTCATAGTAGCAGCCCATTTAGAACAGAAGCTGTCGATCAGAAAAACAGCAGAAATATTTGCCTGCAGTAAA